>DXCU01000038.1 GCA_019115845.1 Candidatus Rubneribacter avistercoris
GCAGCAGGGTGGACACGTCCTCGGTTTTCTCGGCGGAGTCGCTTGACGCCAGCTCGGCTTGCAGGTTCGCAACCACCTTCTCGCCGGACTTTATCTGCAGGTCGCGCAAAGCCTGCGTCGTCTCAGTCAGCTTGGCGCCGGGAAGCCCCCGCACCACGCGATGCCAGGTGGAGCGCAGCACGGTGCGCATGCGCGCGACGGTCTTGTGCAGCGACCAGCGGCCCGTATGACGCTCCAACAGGTTTTCCGTGTGGGAGAGGCGGGCGAGGTAGCGATAGCCGACCAGCGGGGTAGTCTCGCCGCTTTCCACGGCTTCGGTCACGTAGTCCTGCTCCCAGCGCAGCGCCTTGAGGCGCAGCCTCACGTTCAGCTCGTCGTCGATGCCGTTATGCTCCTTGATGCGCGCGATGCGTTCGTTGTACGAGTGGATGACCATCTGCGTGGCGGCGCGGTTCTCGGGGGTTTGACGCGCGGACAACTCCTCGATGACGCTGCGGAGGATGTCGAGGTTCGCCCGCGCCTCGCCTGCGCGCGCATCCTCGTTCGACGGAGCCTTCGTGGGCGCAAGCAACGGGATGACGAACGTGGCCAGAAGCAGGGTGGCCACGATGACGCCGCATGCCAGGAACATGATGAGCTGCTGCTGGGGGATGGCGCGCGGAAGCGTCAGGATGACGGCCAGCGTGACGGCGCCCTTGGGGCCGCCAAGCGTCATGATGGCGGCCGATCTCAGGTCGGCGCAGGACAGGCGCCTGTCCTGCCGTTCCCGACGCTCTTGCCCGGCCAGTTCCATGGCGAGCACCCACAGGAAGCGCACGGCGATGAGGACGAGGGTGGCAAGCAGCACATATCCGATGATGAGGCCGTTGTCTATGTGGACGTTTTCCCAGGTCTGCTGCATGGCGCGCGGCAGCTGCGTGCCCAGAAGCACGAACACCACGCCGTTTAAGGTGAACGACAGCACGCGCCACACGCTGTCGGAGACGATGTTCAGCCGCGAGACGGACGGCCCGATGGCCCGCGGCGAAATGACGTTGACCAGGCCCGCCGCCACCACGGCCAAGATACCGCTTGTGTGGAGCTGGTCGGCCACCAAATAGACGATGAACGGCGTGAACACCTCGAACAGCACGTGGAACGTCGTGTTCTCCAGCCCCCATGAGCGCACCTTGCGCACGAGGAAGTTTCCGAACAGTCCCAGCGCAATGCCCACGGCGATTCCCCCGAAGAACTCCACCAGGAACTCCCCAGCGGCGTCCATGAGGGAGAACGTTCCCGTCACCGCCGCGCCGAGCGCGAACTGAAACGCCACGATGCCCGAGGCGTCGTTGATGAGCGACTCGCCTTTGAGTATGTTCTGGGCGCGGGTCGAGATGGCCGACCCTCGGGAAAGCGAGGCCACGGCTATCGGGTCGGTGGGTCCGAGGGCCGCGCCCAGGGCGAACGCGGCCGCCAGGCCGATGGAGGGCTCTATCCAGTGGACCGTGAACCCGATGGCCAGCGCCGTGACCACCACCAGCCCGATGGCAAGCGACACGACCGGCACCTTGTTGCGCCACAACTCCGCCTTGTCGGCGTTTTTCGCCTCGTTGTACAAAAGCGGCGCTATGAACAGGACCAAGAACAGCTGCCCGCCCGAATCGTCGAAGATGATGTCGATCTGGCCGCCCGCGGCCACGGCTATGACCAACCCCAGGCCGATCTGTATGAGGGGGGAGGACACCTTGGGGACCAGCTGGTCGATGACCGAAGAGGCAAGAACGGCAGCCAGCATGAGCAGGGCGAGCATAAAGGCTTCCACGCGTGATTCTCCTTCGATTGCGCAAGGGGTTCGCCTCATATTGTAGCCTAATTCGGCCGGGGCGCGGCGCGCGGATCGCGAAGACGGACCCCGGCCGCAGGGCGTCTTCCGACGTCTTGCGCCCCCCGTCTAAGACGATCAGGCAAGCGGTAGCGAGATCTCCACGCGAAAGCCCTTGTCCGGGGCGCTTGACAGCGAAAGTTCCCCGTTGTGGAGCCGGGCGATGCGGTCGATGAGCACCAGACCTAGTCCGTGCTCCTCGCCGTAAGAGCCGGCGGCGTCCCGGGCGGTGCGCGCGCGGGCCAGGCGGCCCTCGAGCGCCGCCATCTCCGCAGCCGAGGCGCCCGCGCCGTTGTCGGCCACGCACATCACTGCGCGCCCGGCTTCGGCGCCTGACCCCGCGGAAGGCTCGATACGCAGCGACATCGCGATGGCGCACCCCTGCTCGTTGTGCAGCCGCGCGTTGGCCACGGCGTTTTCCACCGCGCGGGCGAGCAGGCGCTCGTCGGCCAGCACCACGGCGTCCGCCGCGCCGGGCCCCACGTCCAGATCGATCGGGTGCGTCTCGTCCAGGCCGGCGTTCGCGTGCGCGGCCGCCGCCGTCCGCAGGATGCGGGCCGGGCGAACGCGCTCGAGGGAGAGCGGCCTGGCGGTGTAGTCCAGCTGCGAGGCGGTGTTGAGGTCGGTGACCAGGTCCTTGATGCGCAGGCCCTGCGCGCGGATCACAGCCGCGCCCGAGCGCGCCTCGGCGGGCATGTCGCGGTCGCCTGCGATGGCGTCGGCGTACCCGAGGATCATGGACAGCGGGGTGCGGATGTCGTGGGACACGCCGCGTATCCAATTGGCGCGCGCGGCGTCCTTCTGCTCGATGAGGCCCGACACCTCGGTGAGGCGCTGGCCGATTTCGCGCAGGTCCCCTTTGAGGCGCACGTCGGCCGCCCGCCCCTCCGACAGGTCGTCGAGGGCTTGCGAGATGGGCGCGACGGCGTTTTGGGTTCTGCGCCGCGAGACGGCGTAGAGCAGAAAGAGCAGGGCGACGTCCACGGTGAACAGAAGCAGCGCGTACAGCGGCAGGTTTCTCACGCTGTCGACGGGGTAGGTGAGCGTGAAGGTCCAGTACGTGTCCTTGGGAAAGCCCACGATCAAAAGCCCGTCGTCGCGCTTCCAGAAAAACGCCGGGTAGTCGGCGATGGCCGCGTAATGGGCGGCCATCGCCACGTCCTGGACGGAATAGGACGTCGGCACGTCGGCGGGCAGGCCGCGCGACCAGACGGCGTTCCCCTCCGCGTTAAGGAGCATGCTCCAGGCGCCGTGCGCGTCAAGGGCGCCCTCGCCGTCGGCCCCCAGCTCGAAGGCTCCGTCTTGGGAGGCGAAAAGGGCGCCGTCCACGACACGGGTCACCGAGGAGGGGGATCCGTCGTTGTAGTTGGCCTCGGACTCGCGGTAGGCGATGACGACGTAGAGAAGGAAGTCCACCACGACGATGAGCAGCGCGCATGCCGCGAACAGCAGCAGCTGCCTGGTGAAGAAGCGCGCGAAGCCCTTGGGGCGTCGCCGCAGGTCCCGTTTGCGCTCCCAGCGCCTCACGGGCGGGTCACCAGCTTGTAGCCCAGGCCGCGTGCCGTGACGAGCGAGACGGGTTTCGACGGGTCGGCCTCTATCTTCTCGCGCAGCCGCCGGATGTGGGCCATGAGCGAGTTGTCGTAGCCAAACGACGTGCCCCAGCACGCCTCGCACAAAGCGTCGATGGTGACGATGCGCCCCGCGTTGCGCGCGAGCACGCTCAGTATCTCGTGCTCCTTGGCGGTGAGCTGCGCCGTCCCGCCATCTGCGCGCAGCACCTCGGCGGTGGCGAAGTTCACGCGGCATGCGTCCAGTTCGAGCAGCGGGCTTTCCTCGGCGTAGCAGCGGCGCAGCACCGCGGCGATGCGCAGCATGAGCTCTTGGGGCAAAAACGGCTTGGCGATGTAGTCGTCTGCTCCCAGAGACAGGCCGCTCACGCGGTGAAAAGGCTCGTCTTTGGCCGTGAGGAACACTGCGGGCGCGCTCGCGTAGGCGGGGCGCTCGCGCAGGCGCGCGAGCAGCTCGAAGCCGTCCATGCGCGGCATCATGACGTCGAGGACGAACAGCTGGTAGCGTTCGGAGGCGCCCGTGCGGCCGTCTGCGCGCGCGAGCGCCTCCTCGCCCGAGTGCGCGACGTCCACGCAGGCAAAGCCTGCGCCGTGCAGGATGGCGGCCACCATGTCCGCCAGGTCGCGCTCGTCGTCCACCACCAGGATGCGCTTGTCGCGCAGATGCCCGTCCACCATGCCGAACCCGCCCGTCGCCACTTCCAACCTCCCTTTCTCGTTTCGCACCGCATTATGCCACAGCTTCGCGCCGCATTCCGCGAGGCGCGTGCAAGCGTAAGGAGGCCGCAAGGCGGGGCGGGGCGAGGGCGGTCCCTTGCGCTGCGAAAAGGCTCCGACGGGTTTTCGCTCGTCCCGGCGGGTCCGCGTCGTCTTGCTTCGAACCTGCCGCAGGCCTTCGTTTGGCGAGAAATCACCGAAGTCGGAAACCCTCTGCGTCCGATGCCGCCGAAACACCTGGTCGCTCAAACCGAAGCGGACCGAAGCGCTTCAAGATGGCATGAAAAGGCCCCCGGAGCTTCCGACTTCGGTGATTTCTCGCCAAAGAGGACGCATGCGCCGCTGGGGGCCGTTCCAGCGGACTCCCGCGGGGTTGCTCGATCCCTTTCTGCCCCGCGTTTCGTAAGGCAATCGCAAGGAAGGCGCGCCAAGGCCGTAAGGTGCGGCTTCTAGACTGAAGGGCGAAGAGAGGAACCGATGCGAAAGGAGACGGAGCATGAGGCATGCGATGCAGGGCGCGGCCACGGTGGTGGAGGTGCGCAACGTGAGCAAGCGCTACGGCGCGCGGGGAGGCAGGCGTGCGGACGCCAGCATCACGCAGGCGCTTGATCGGGTGAGCTTCGCGGTTGCCGAAGGCGAGTTCGTGGGGATCATGGGGCCGTCGGGTTCGGGCAAGTCGACGCTTCTGAACTGCCTGGCCACCATCGACGCGCCCACGAGCGGGCAGATCGTCGTGGGAGGGCGCACGGTCACCGACCTGCGCGGCCGGGCGCTCAGCGATTTTCGCCGGGACGACCTCGGCTTCGTGTTCCAGGACGCGAACCTGCTGGACACGCTTACGGCTTACGAGAACATCGCGCTCGCGCTCACCATCCAGCGCGTGCCCGCCCGCGAGATAGACGCGCGCGTTGTTGAGGCGGCGCGGACGCTTGGCATCGAGGAGGTGCTGGAAAAGCACCCCTTCCAGATGTCGGGCGGGCAGCGCCAGCGCGTGGCGGCCGCGCGCGCCACGGTGGCGCGGCCGCGTTTGGTGCTGGCGGACGAGCCCACAGGCGCGCTCGACTCCAAGTCGGCCGCTGCGCTGCTCGAATCGTTCGCGCGGCTCAATGCGCGCGGGGCCACCATCCTCATGGTCACGCACGACGCGGTGTCGGCAAGCTACTGCGGGCGCATCATCCTCATCAAGGACGGCCGCCTCTACGGCGAGCTGCGCCGCCAAGGGGCGGATCGCTCGGCGTTCCACCACCGCATCGTGGAGGTGGTCGCCGACATGGGCGATGCCGAAGGCGCGGAGGGGGAGGGGGTGGCGGCCCATGCTCGCTAGGCTCGCCCTTGGCAACGTCCGCAAGTCCGTCTCGGACTTCGGCGTGTACTTCCTCACGGTCATGCTGGGCGTGGCGGTGTTCTACGCGTTCAACTCCATGACGGCCCAGCAGGGCGTGCTCGCGTTCTCCGAGACGCAGGACAGGATGTTCGACCTTTTGGGCATGGTGATCGGCGGGGTGTCGGCGTTCGTGGCGCTGGTGCTGGTGTTTTTGGTGGTGTACGCCAGCCGCTTCCTCATCAGGCGGCGCAAGAAGGAGTTCGGGCTCTACCTCATGCTGGGCATGCGCACCGGCGACGTGGTGCGCATCGTGGCCGTTGAATCGCTTATCGTGGGAGCGGCGTCGCTTCTGGCGGGGCTGGCGCTGGGGTTTGCGCTCTCGCAGCTTCTGCTGTGGGTGACCTCGGCCCTGTTCCAGGCCGGCGTGGCCGAGGCCGCCGGGTTCGCGTTCGTGTTCTCGGCCGATGCGCTCGCGCAGACCGCGGCCGTGTTCGTCGCCATCTTCGCGGTGGCGGCCGTGCTGAACGCGCGCACCGTGGCGCGCGCGAGGCTCATCGACCTTCTGCATGCCGCTCGGCAAGGCGAGGACATGAAGCTGACGAGCCTTCCGCTGTCGCTTGCGCTGTTCGCGGTGGCGGTGGCCCTCATCGGCGCGTCGTACAAGCTGCTCATGGACAACGGCCTTGCAGAGCCCTCGCCCGAGTTCGCGGCCGCCACGGTGCTCGTGTGCGTGGGAACGGCGCTGTTCTTCTACGCGTTGTCGGGGTTTTTGCTGAAGCTTGTGCAGCTGGTTCGGCCGCTGTACCTGCGCGGGCTCAACATGTTCACGCTGCGGCAGCTCAACGCCAAGGTGAACACCACGTTCGCGTCGCTGTCCGTGGTGTGCCTGGTGCTGTTTTTGGCCATCACGAGCGTGTGCGGCGGCATCGGCATCAGAGGCGCGCTCGTCGGTGCGATAGAGGCGAGCACGGCCTACAGCGCCACCGTGTCCACGAGTTTCGGCACCTACACTTCCG
Source organism: Candidatus Rubneribacter avistercoris (assembly GCA_019115845.1). Taxonomy (GTDB): domain Bacteria; phylum Actinomycetota; class Coriobacteriia; order Coriobacteriales; family Eggerthellaceae; genus Rubneribacter; species Rubneribacter avistercoris. The sequence goes on from DXCU01000038.1 coordinate 6,490, forward strand.
AGACGGGCTACGTGCCCGCCGACCTGGGCGCGTTCGGCGCGTTCGCAAAGGAGCAGGGCTACGACGCCGCGGCCGGCCTGCGCGCAAGCGCGCAGACGATAGGGGCGGGGGACTTCGACGCCCTGGTGGAGGACGCAGCCCAGCTCGATTTGCTGGTGGATCCCGACGACGGCCTGACCATGGCCGACGTGGAGGAGGCGAGCGGGCTTGTCCTTGCCGACTTCGCCGGCGCGTCCGTCAACGACGGCTATGGGAAGTACCCTGTGCACCTGATGCGGCTCTCGCAGGTGAACGCCGCGCTCGAGCTGGCGGGCAAGCCCGCGATAGAGCTGGGCGAGGGGGAGTGCGCGGTGTTCAGCGACTCCGACATCACGCGCGGCTTTTACGAGCAGGCGGTGCGCCGGGGCGCGTCCGTCGAGGTGGGCGGGCGCGCGCTCAAGATGGCGTCCTTCCACGGCGACACGCTGCAGACCACGACGATGCCCCTGAACACGGGCGCGATCGCCGTGCCCGACGACGCCGTGCCCGAGGATGCGGCCATCGTCCAGACCATCCTGAACGTGCAGTGCGCCTCAGATGAGGACGAGGCCGCGTTCGGCGAGCTGGCGGAGGCCGTGTCGGAGGCGGAAGAGCCCGACACCTGGCCCGTCACGCTGTCGCTCACGCGCGGGGAAGTGCTCGAGCAGAGCATCGGGCTGTCCACGGTGGTGGCGTATCTGGCCGTCTACCTGGGATTCGTGCTGGTGGTGGCGTGCGCGGCCATACTGGCCATCCAGCAGCTCTCCGACGCCTCCGACAGCGCGCCGCGCTACGGCCTTCTGCGCAAGCTCGGCGCGGCGAACGGCATGATCTCCGGATCGATCTTCGCGCAAGTGCTCGTGTACTTCCTGTTCCCGCTCGTGCTGGCGGTGGCGCATTCGGCGTGCGCGCTTGCGGTGGTCGCCGACGTGGTGGCGGTGTTCGGGCATCTGGACATCGGCGAGACGGTGCTGGTGTGCGCCGCATGCTTCCTCGCGGTGTACGGCGCGTACTTCGCCGTGACGTTTTTGGGCGCGCGTCGGCTCTCGTTCACGGGCGAGTGACGCGCGCGGGGAGGACTCGGCATGGGGGTGCCCCGCGCGAGCGTGCGCGGGGCACCCCCTTCGAGGAAGGTGTGCGCTATTCTTGGACGCCCAGCGCGAAGGCGGCCGGGTCCGAGCCGGGGTTGCGGTTTGGAACAAGGCACAGGCCCTCGTCGGAAAGGGCGCTTGCGGGCGCTGCGCGCAAAAGGGTGATGCGCGCCTCGCCGCTTGGGGCCAGCACGACGTTTTGGGGATGGTCCTCTGAGACCGAGGCGTCGCCTGAGGCTGTGAAGTCCAGGTCGTAGCCGCCCCTGACCAGGTCGTAGGTGCCGTCGTCGTGGCGCACGGCCAGCTCGAGCAGGACGCCCGAGCGCGGCCATATCGGGACCGCCTCGTCGCTCGGATTGCGCACGGTGACCGAGACGAGGGCGAAGCGGTGGGTGCCGCCCGAGAGCGTGCCGTCGTCGTTGTGTCCGTAGCCCCAGATCTCGCGGGCGCACTTGTCCATATAGGCGAGGTTGCCCAGCCAGCTATGCTCGACGAACGCGCACGAGGCGAGGTCGGTGCCTTCGGGCAAGGCGTCGAGGACCTCCACGGACGCATCGCTCATTTCAAGCGACGTCGTTCCCATCTCGCCGGTGGCGTAGTCCTCCCAAAGGTTGTCGAAGGCAAGCGTCGCGTCGGCGCTTACCAGGGAACCCTCGGAAAGCGTTGCGTCCACGCGCTGCCCGTCCGCCTCGCGCGTGGCGCGCACCAGGTTGTCCTGGCGTTCGATGACGCCGGCCGGCAGCACCTCGTCTGCGCGGTCGTTGGCGTCGTCGAGCGGAAGCGGGAAGGCCCCGTCGCCAGCCTCGACCACCTCGCCGAAAAGCGACTTCGCGGCCTCTGCGCGCTCAACGTCCTCCTCCGTGGCGCGTTCGGTGGTCACCTCAACCGCGCCGCCCTCCGTGCGCTTAATGCGGAATGTGCCCACATGCAGCTCGATCACCTGGGTGGACGTGCGCCCGTCCTCGAAGGTGACGGTGATTGTGAGGTGCTGCCCCTCGAAGCGGTCCATCAAAGACGACAGCGGGTCGTCCACGACGGGGTCTTCCTCGGGGGCGTCCCCTTCGTTCGTCCAGAACCCGAACAGCGTCGAGCCGTCCGCGATGCCCGGGTCGTCCTGGGCGCGAAGGTCGATGGTGGAACCCCAAAGCTTCGTGAGCCCGACTTTCATCTGCCCGTCAACGGTCTGGGCCATCACCAGGTCGTAACCGCCGTAATAGTCGCCTGTGCCGCGCGAGGTGGGCTTCCAGCTTGCAAGTTCGCGGGACCGTTCGTCTTCCGTGTCGGGGACGTTCTCGAACACGGTTCGGTACAGCGCGCCGCCTGTCAGGTTGGCCTGCACGCGCGCTATCCCTTCGCCTTCCACATGGAACAGGCAGCCGGAGAAGAACCCGCTTGCCTGGTAGTCCTCGCTGCCCATGAGGCGGTAGCCCATGTCGCGGTCGAACACGACGACGTCGCCCTCGCCGGGGGAGAGCACGGAGCTGCCGTCGCTGGCGTAGGCGCGGACGGAGAACCCGCTTTTCTCGGCGGCCTCGTCAAGCGTGATGCCCGATTCGTTCGCGCCCCTGAAAAGTCCCGGGAGGGCCGGCGTTCCCGCGATGGCGAGCGCGCCGGCCAGCAGGCAGGCCGCCGCCGCGGCCCAGCGTTTCGCCGCAGGGCGGGAGGGACGCGCGTCCGCGCGCTTGCGCGGGGCGGGGCGTGCGGCGCGCCCCGTGCACTCGGCCGTCGCCCGTTTCAACTCTGGTGAGACTGCGACGCGCTCTTGCAGCGCCGCGTACTGCTCGCGGAACTCTCGCTCGTTCATGGTCGTTCTCCTAACTCGATCCGAAGGGCCTTGCGCGCGCGATGGAGGTGGGAGCGCACGGTGGCCGGTCGCTCCCCGGTGATCTGCGCCACCTCGTCGGTGGAGTAGCCTTCGAAGTAATGCAGGTGCACGGCTGCGCGCTGCCTGCCGGTGAGCCGGCTGAGGGCCTCCTGCAGCCGGTCGAGCCGCTCGTCGTCGGCGTCCGGCGGCTCCGGGGCCGGGATGGATTTCGCCGCGTCCTCGTCGAAGATCGCCCGCCGCCTCCAAGGAGCGCGGTGCGCGTCGTTGCAGCAGTTCACGGTCACGCGCAGAAGCCACGCCTTGGCGTGCTCGTCGTCGGCGAACCGCGGGGCCGATTGGAGCAGGCGCAAGAACACCGTCTGGAACACGTCTTCGGCGTCGGCTGCGTTGCCCATGCGGCTGCGGGCAAGCCTGAGCACCGCGTCGCCCCAGCGGTCGATGGCGGCCTCCACCTCGGCGGCCGATGCCATGCGCGCGGGGGAGGGGCTTGTGGCGGCGCTATCGGGCATGGCGGTGGTCGTTTCGGGCGAAAGGCCGCCGACGGTGCGTGGTGCGCCGCATGCTTCGCAAGCTGGGTCCATGGTCTTCCTCCTTTCTCTTCCAACACGGCCAGGCGGCGGGTTTTGTTGCGCTCGGATAGAAAACGTTCGGAAAACGCGGCAGGGGGCTTCTTCGCACGGCCTTTTTCAAGCTCCCTGTCAAGCCGTCGTTGACGCGGGCTTTGCAGGCGGCGGCTCGGCGGGAGCCGCTCGACCCGCGCCGAGCCGCCGCCTGCGCGACAGACCGGCCCGCCGAGCCCCCGCCGTCGAAGGGCCGTCCGCAGGTTGGTCACAAATCGCGCCCTGTGGCACGCGCAAGGCCGCCTTTCCGCCCTCCGGACCCCTCGCGTCCGGAGAAACCCCAGGTCGCGAGAATCGCGTGACCCGCCGACGCGCCGAATCGTCCGTCCGGAGTGCCACAGGGCGCCGTTTGTGACCAACTTGCGAAAGCGGCCGGTCCGCGTCGGCGGAGATTTGGCGGAGAGCTTTCGAAGGACGGGACCGACAGGGCCTTCTCGATTTCGTGCGCGGCGAAGAGGGTGCCGCAGGGACGCGCAGTGCATGAAAAAAGCCGCCCTATGGGCGGCCTGCGGTTCAAAATGGTGCTCCGTGAAGGACTCGAACCTTCGACCTTGGGATTAAGAGTCCCCTGCTCTACCAACTAAGCTAACGGAGCATATGCGCTTGCGTGTCGTTGCGAAGCGGTTTGCCATTTTAGAGCATCCCGCACAAACGCGCAAGACCCATTTTCAAAACGCGCGCTGGGGTGGATGATGGGACTCGAACCCACGACCTCCAGAGCCACAATCTGGCGTTCTAGCCAACTGAACTACACCCACCAAGGCGCAAGGTGGAAGTATACGGATTTTGAACGTGGAGCGCAAGAGGATTATGGACAAATTGTATCAGGCGATCTCCAATTCCGTTTTGATGTGCGGTTTTGCGGTACCATGTGCCCGTTGCGCCAGCGCCGCGCGCGGCGCCGGCTCCCGTTACAACCAAGGAGCACCACGTGGATACCAAGGCATCGTCCGAAAACCGCTTCGCGCTGCTGATAGACGCCGACAACGTGTCGGCCAAGTACATCAAGCCCATCACCGACGAGCTGTCGAAGTACGGCACCGTCACCATCAAGCGCATCTACGGCGACTGGACGCTCACGCTGCACGCCAAGTGGAAGGACACCCTGCTGGAGAACTCCATCACGCCCATCCAGCAGTTCGGCTACACCCAGGGCAAAAACGCCACCGACTCGGCCATGATCATCGACGCCATGGACATCCTCTACGGCGGGTCGGTGGACGGCTTTTGCATTGTGTCCAGCGACAGCGACTTCACGCGCCTGGCCAGCCGCCTGCGCGAAAGCGGCCTCACGGTCATCGGCATGGGGGAGAAGAAGACGCCCACGGCGTTTCGCAAGGCCTGCGACATCTTCACCACCCTCGAGCTGCTGCTCAAGAGCACGGGCGGGCGGTCCGGCAACGGGCACGACCGCGGGCACGGGGGCGCGGGGCCGTCCATCAGGGACGTGGAGCAGGCCGTCGTCAGCATCGTCACCGACAACCTCAACAACGGCAAGGCGACCGGCCTGGGAGAGGTGGGCAGCCGCCTGCTCAAGCGCTACCCCGACTTCGACGTGCGCAGCTACGGGACCAACCAGCTCAAGAAGCTGTTGGGCGAGTTCCCGGGCGTCGTGGTCACCAAGGAGGGCAACTCGGTGACCGTGGAGCTGGCCGAGGACAAGGCGCAGCCCCAGGCGCCCGCCGCCGACCAGCCCGCCGCATCCGATCAGCCTGCCGCCCCCGCCGTTGCATCCGAGCAGCCTGCGGCGCCCGCGTCCGATCCCGAGCCTGTCCAGACGCAGGAGGCCGGGGAGGCGCCTGCGGAGCAGAGGAAGCCGAAGTCTCGCCGCGGCGGACGCGGGGGGCAGGCGACGCGGCGCAAAAAGGCCTCCGCGGAGGCTAAGGAGGAGGCGCCGTCGCAGGCCGACCCCGCCGCCGCGCCCGAGCAGCCCGCGGAACCCGGCCAGCCCGCCGCCGCGGCCGAGCCGAAGCCCGAAGCGGCGCCCGCCGAGTCTGCGGCGCCGAAGCGCAAGCCCCGTCGCAAGCCCGCCAAGCCGAAGGCGCAGGAGCGCGAAAAGGCCGCAGCCAAGCCCGCTGCGGCGCCCGAGCCGGCCGCGTCGCCCGAATCCGAGTCCGAGCGCCCCGGCACCCCCGAGCAGTTCATCCGCCAGCTCGTCCGCGAGGCGGGCGCCGAGGGCGTGGCGTTGTCGGAGCTGGGCAAGCGCGTGCGCGCGCGGTTCCGCACGTTCAAGCTGCGCGATTTGGGCTACACCCAGCTGCGCTCTTACGTGGCCGACCTCGACGACGTGGAGATCGAGAAGCGCGGCAAGGACTTTTTCGCCCGTCTTGGCGAGTAACCGGAACGCGGCGCAAAGGAGGAGACATGAAAAAGATTGCCTTGGCGGTGGCGGCCGTCGCCCTTGTGGCGCTTGGCGTGTTCGGCACGCTCGCGGTGCAGAGGACGTTTCAGCCGAGCGTGTCGCTTTCGTCCACATCCATCCAAGAGCAGCTGTCGAACTGCAGCGAGCTGGCCACGGCCAAGCTGGATTACCGCGGCCTCGTGCGCTACGAGGAGGGCGACATCGACTTCATAAACAAGAAGGCGTTCTCCATGGTCTACGATGCCGAGGTGCGCGCCGGGGTGGACCTGTCCCAGGCCCATGTGGAGGTGAGCGGCAACGCGGTCACGGTGACCCTGCCTGCGCCCCAGATGTTCGGAGTGGAGATAGACCCCGATTCCATCGAGTTCTACGACTCGTCGTTCGCCCTGTTCAACTGGGAGAGCAGGGAAGACACCTCCGAGGCGCTCAAGCTGGCGCAAAGCGACGCCGAGGGCAAGGTGGACCAGACCGGCATGCTCGACCAGGCGCGCAGCCAAGCCCATTCGCTCGTGGAGAACCTGCTTTCCCCTTTCACGGAGGGCGAGGGCTCCTACGAGGTGCGGGTGGTGGACGCGTAAGGCGGCCCGCCCCTCTTCGCCCGTCCGCGAAAACCGCTAAAAAGGCCCGCTTCGCATTGCGAGCGGGCCTTTTCCTTGCCGACGAATATCTGGCCGGGACGGCGCTACTCCTTCGCGCCGAACGTGACCTCCTTGCCCTGCTTGCGCCATTCGCGGTACTCCGCCGTGGCGGTGAACAGCACGTCGGAGGAGGAGTTGAGCGCCGTCTCGCAGGAGTCCTGGATGACGCCGATGATGAACCCTATGCCCACCACCTGCATCGCCACGTCGTTGCCGATGCCGAACAGCGAGCATGCGAGCGGGATGAGCAGAAGCGATCCGCCGGCCACGCCCGACGCGCCGCATGCGGACACGGCGGCCAGCACGCTCAGGATGACCGCCGTGGGCAGGTCGATGGCGATGCCCATGGTGTGGGCGGCCATCATGGCCATGACCGAGATGGTGACGGCGGCGCCGGCCATGTTGATGGTGGCGCCAAGCGGGATGGACACCGAGTAGTTGTCCTTGTCAAGCCCCAGCTTGCGGCACAGCTCCATGTTCACGGGGATGTTCGCCGCCGAGGAGCGCGTGAAAAACGCCGTCAGGCCGCTGTCCTTGAGGCAGCGCAGCACGAGCGGGTAGGGGTTCTTGCGGATGCCCCAGAACACCAGAAGCGGGTTCGTGATCAGCGCGATGATGAGCATGCAGCCCACCAGCACGAGCAGAAGCTGACCGTATTCGGTGAAGATCTCCAGGCCGTTCTCGCCCACGGAGGTGTAGACCAAGCCCAAGATGCCGAAGGGGGCCAGCGAGATGATCCAGCGCACCACCTGCGACACGGCGTCGGAGACGCTCGTGAACACGTCCTTGGTGTTTTGCGAGGCGGCGCGCAGCGCGATGCCCAGCACCACGGCCCAAGCCAGGATGCCGATGTAGTTGGCGTTGATAAGCGCGTCCACGGGGTTGGACACGATGTTGGACACCAGCGTGGCCAGCACCTCTCCGATGCCGCTTGGCGAGGACTGCTCGACCTCGCCGGCGGTCAGCGTCAGCTCGATGGGGAACAGGAAGCTCGCCACCACGGCCACGAGCGCCGCCACGAAGGTGCTCACTATGTAGAGCGCCACCACCGTCTTCATGGAGCCTGCGGTCTTGGCGTTGGCGAGCGCGCTGATGACCAGGAAGAACACCAAGATGGGCGCAACGCCTTTCAGCGCCGAGACGAACAGGGTGCCCAAAAGCTCCACCACCTCGTTGCCGGGCACGAACACGCCCAGCGCCGCGCCGATGATCAGGCCGACGAGGATGCGCTTGATCAGGCTGATGGAATTCCAGGCCCGACCGATCTTCTTGAGGGTTTCCATTGTCGTCTCGCTTTCTTTCAGTTTCTCGAAAAACGGCATTATAGTAACAGATTCGCCCGTCGTTTCCCCGCGGCGGCTGCGGCGGTTCGATGGAGGCGGGGAGCGGCGAGCCGGGCCTCACCGCGCGATCGCTGCGGAATATCTGTTATCATGGTCGCCGGCGCCTTCGCTGGGGCGCCGTTCGCGCCGTGCGGGCGTGGCGGAATTGGCAGACGCGCCAGATTTAGGTTCTGGTGGGGAGACCCGTGAAGGTTCGAGTCCTTTCGCCCGCACCATGCGATTTCGCCGCATTCCTCAGATCACAAGAAGCGTCCGAGCAGAAACCCTGCGACGACTGCGATGAGCGAGAACAGGGCCGACAGCGCCACGAGCCGGGCCTCTCGCTTGCTTTTGCGCCTAAGCTCCAGCTCGGCCTCGCGCTTCGCCGGAAAGTAGGAGTAGCCGTCGGAGGTGATGGCGACCACGGTTCCGTGCCGGTCGTCTTTTTTCTGCACGAGCGCGCCGCGCTCGATGAGCTCGTGTTGCAGATCGTCCTCGGGCCGATAGGGGAAGGCGCAGCGGTAGACCAGGTCGCCGCCCACGGTGCAGGTGGAGCGCTCGTAGTCGATGAGGCGCTCCAGCTCGCGCTCTTGCATGAGATTGAGTTCGATGGTGGGCATAGGGGCCTCCGCTGCTGCGTTTCGGGTTCGTTTGGAACCATGATAGCGCCGTTCGGCTCGGATTGGTAGCGTCAAATGGAATCGTAACCATCCGTTTTCGTCGGCGACCCTGCGGTCCGGCGCGGCGAGGCGAGCAGGGCCCTTCGGTAGGCGCGAAGTAGGCGCGAACCCTCGGCCGAACCCTCGGCCATCGGTTCTTTCGTGAACCCGCATGCAGCGCACTTCCTCAAAACCCGCACATGTGAGATAATCCCCATTCGGTGTGCCCGGCGCACGGTTTCCTTGCGCAGGGGCCGCGCTCGGGACCGCGCCGGTTTCGCACCGGCGGGCCGCAGAGGCGATGAAGGCAACGATGGAGGATAGTTACGTGGAAACAAAAGTTGAGGCACTGCAGGACGACCGCGCGAAGGTGACCGTCACCGTCGACGCCGGGGACGTTGACGCCCGCATAAAGAAGACGTACAAGGATTTCGCCAACAGGTACAGCTTTCCCGGGTTCCGCAAGGGCAAGGCCCCGCGTCCGATCATCGACAACGCCCTGGGCAAGGACGCCGTCCGGGCCACGGTGACCGACGACGTCGTCAACGGCTCCTATCCTCTGGCCATCGACGAAAGCGGCCTGTACCCCATCTCCAAACCCGAGTTCGAGGAGACGGATCTGGTGGAGGGTGGCAAGCCCTTCACGTTCTCGTTCAGCGTGGCCGTGAAGCCGGAGCTTTCGCTGTCCGGCTACGATCCGGTGGAGATTGAGCTGCCTGCCGAGGGTGCTTCCGATGCGGAGGTCGACGAGCAGGTGGAGGCGCTGCGCGAGCATTACCACACCTTCGAGGACGCGGCCGCGGCCACGAAGGTGAAGGAGGACAGCTACATAGACCTGGCCATGAAGGCCACCGACGACAAGGGCGAGGACATCCCCTCCCTCACGACGGAAAGCCGCCCCTACGGTTTGGGCGCGGGTCTGTTCCCGGCCGAGTTCGACGAGCAGCTGGTGGGCCTGAAGAAGGGCCAGAGCGCCTCGTTCACGCTCGACATGCCGGCCGAGCCGCCCATCATGCTGTCCGCGCTTTCGGGCAAGACCGACAAGATCAACTTCGAGGTTGAGGTCAAGGTCGTCAAGAAGAAGGTCCTTCCCGAGGTCACCGACGAATGGGCCAAGGACACGCTGGGCTTCGAGGACGCGGCGGACCTGCGCGCCCGCATCGCCGAGACCGTGGCCCAGCAGAAGGCCGACGCCCTGCCGCGCCTGAAGGAGAACGCCTGCCTGACCGCCATCGCCGAGCGCCTTGAGGGCGAGGTTCCCGAGGCCATGTGCGAGCAGAACGAGGCCAGCCTCATCCAGGACTTCTTCCGTCAGCTCCAGGCACAGGGCATGAGCTTCGACATGTACCTTCTGCAGCAGGGCCTGACGCCCGACCAGTTCAAGGCCGACGTGAAGCTGCAGGCCGCCGACATGGCCAAGCAGGACCTGGCGCTCGACGCATGGGCGCGCCACTTCGGCATGGAGGTCACCGGCAAGGAGGTCACCGAGGAGTTCGTGAAAAGCGGCGCGGAGGATCCTGCGGCCCTTGAGGAGGAGTGGCGCGCGAACGGCCAGCTTCACATGGTCCGCCAGGGCATCCTGCGCACCAAGGCCGTCAAAGAGCTTATGGACACCGCGAAGGTGACCGAGATCGACCCGGCCAAGGCCGACAAGGCCAAGAAGCCGGCCAAGAAGGCCGCCAAGAAGACGGCCGCCAAGAAGGGCTCCGCGAAGAAGGACGAGGCTGCCGAGGCCGCGGCCAACGACGCCGAATAGCGCCCGCACGACACGGCCCGCCCGGATTCCGCGCATTTTACGTGCGCGCCGGGCGGGCCGAGGCAACGGTACGGTACCCTGGCCTTGCACGGCGGCGCGACGGACCCCTTCGCGATGGTATCCTGAACCCATCCGCACAATCCGGCCGTTTTTCGGCCCCAGAGACAAGCGAGGCACGCATTATGAACTTCGATACGAAATCAGCTCTGATTCCCTACGTCATCGAGCAGTCGCCGCGGGGCGAGCGCAGCTACGACATCTACTCGCGCCTGCTCAACGAGCGCATCATCTTTTTGGGCGAGGCCATCGACGACAACGTGGCCAACTCGGTGGTGGCGCAGATGCTGCACCTGGAGAGCGCTGATCCCGACAAGGACATCTCGCTCTACATCAACTCGCCGGGCGGCTCGGTGACCGCGGGTCTGGCCATCTTGGACACGATGGACTTCATCAAGTGCGACGTGTCCACCATCTGCCTGGGCGAGTGCGCCTCCATGGCGGCGGTGCTGCTGTCCAACGGCGCGAAGGGCAAAAGGCTTTGCCTGCCCAACTCGCTCGTGCTCATCCACCAGCCCTCGGGCGGCGCGCAGGGCCAGCAGACCGAGATAGCCATCGTGGCCGACTTCATGCTGAAGACCCGCAACCGCCTGAACAAGATCCTTGCGGACAACACGGGCCAGACCCTTGAGACCATCCAGAACGACACCGAGCGCGACAACTACATGACCGCCGAGGAGGCCGTGGCCTACGGCCTGGTCGATCGCATCACCACCTCGCGCGCCATCGCGTCGGGTTCCGGCGAATAGGGAGACGAGCGGTGACCATGAACGATCGACGAGCCGACCGGTTCGGCGGGCAGGATCCCGACGATATAGCCTGCGCGTTCTGCGGCAAGCGTCCGCAGCAGGTGGCCGCTATGATTTCCGGTCCCAACGGCATCTACATCTGCGACGAGTGCATCTCGGTGTGCGCCGACGCCATGATGCGCGATTTGGGGCTGTCCGTTTCCGGCCAGGAAGCCGAGGAGGAGCCGGCGCATGCGTTCCTGGGCCGCCATGCGCGCCCGTCCCAAGGGGCCGAAGCCGCAGGCGCGGCCGAGCCGGCGCCTTCCGAGGTGCTGGCCGACCTGCCCACGCCCCACGAGCTTTACGCCGAGCTTTCGGAGCACGTGGTGGGCCAGGAGCAGGCAAAACGCGCGTTGTCGGTGGCGGTGTACAACCACTACAAGCGCATCAGCTTAGGCGCGGACGCCGAGGACGGCGATGTGGAGCTGGCCAAGAGCAACATCATGCTTTTGGGCCCCACGGGTTCGGGCAAGACGCTTCTGGCCCAGACGCTGGCGCGCACGCTGCGCGTGCCGTTCGCCATCGCTGACGCCACCACGCTCACCGAGGCGGGCTATGTGGGCGAGGACGTGGAGAACATCCTGCTCAAGCTCATCACGGCCGCCGACTTCGACATTCCGCGCGCCGAGATCGGCATCATCTACATCGACGAGATAGACAAGGTGGCCCGCAAGGCCGAGAACCTGTCCATCACGCGCGACGTGTCGGGCGAGGGCGTGCAGCAGGCGCTCCTCAAGATAGTGGAGGGCACCGAGGCCAGCGTGCCCCCGCAGGGCGGCCGCAAGCACCCCCAGCAAGAGCTCATCCACATCGACACCACGAACATCCTGTTCATCCTGGGCGGCGCGTTCGTGGGGCTGGCCGACATCATCGCCGAGCGCGTGGGCAAAAGCGGGCTGGGCTTCGCCGCCGAGCTGCCCGAGTCGAAGAAGCACGCCGAGGCGGAGCTGCTTGCCCAGGTGCTGCCCGAGGACCTGAACAAGTACGGCATGATCCCCGAGTTCGTGGGACGCATCCCCGTGGTGACGTCGCTTTCCGAGCTGTCGGAGGAGGATTTGGTGCGCATCCTCACCGAGCCGAAGAACGCGTTGGTGAAGCAGTACACGAAGATGTTCGAGTTCGAGGACTCCGCGCTCACGTTCGAGCCGGAGGCTCTGACGGCCATCGCGCACGAGGCCGTCGAGCACGGCACGGGCGCGCGCGGCCTGCGCTCCATCTGCGAGCGCGTGCTGCAGGACGTGATGTACGACCTTCCCGAGCAGGAGGGGCCGTCTGCGGTGACCATCCGCGCAAGCGACATCGCGGGGGAGACGAGGCCCGCCATCGTGGCGGCAGGCGGGGCCGAGGCCCTTCCGGCCGGCGACGAGGCGAGCTTGCAGAGCGCCTAGCCGCAGCGGGACCACGGGCATACGAGCGGGCGGATCGCACAGGCGGCGCGCCCGCTTTTCGGTTTGGGAGACGCGAGAGACCAAGACGACGAAAGAGCAGACCATGGCCGACAACACGAACGACAAAAGCGGCGGCAGGAAGATCGACTACGACTTCGCCGCCCATGAGCGCCCGCTATTCGACGCGTGGATGGACGCGGGCTACTTCCGACGCACGCCCGAGCTGGGCGCGGGATGCGGCCAGCCGTACACCATCGTCATCCCGCCGCCGAACATCACGGGCGTGCTGCACATGGGCCACGCCTTGAACGACACCATCCAGGACACGTGCATTCGCCGCGCTCGCATGCAGGGTCGCCCGACGCGCTGGGTACTCGGCACCGACCATGCCGGCATCTCCACGCAGACGAAGGTGGACAAGAAACTGGCCGACCAGGGCATCAGCCGTTTGGAGATTGGACGCGAGGCGTTCATCGAGGCGTGCTACGACTGGTACAAGGAGTACGGCGCCACCATCGTGAGCCAGATCAAGGGCATGGGCTGCTCGTGCGACTATTCCGACGAGCACTTCACGCTCGAGCCGGCGTACGTGAAGGCCGTGCGGAAGCTGTTCGTGGACTGGTATCACGACGACCTTATCTACAAGGGCAAGCGCATCGTGAACTGGTGCCCGCACTGCACCACGTCCATTTCCGACGACGAGGCCGAGTACGTGGACGAGAAGGGGCACCTGTGGTACCTGCGCTACCCGCTTTCCAAGCCCGAAGGCGGCCTGGAGTACCTCGTGGTGGCCACGACGCGCCCCGAGACGATGCTCGGCGACACGGGCGTTGCCGTGAATCCCAAAGACGAGCGGTTCGCGCACCTCGTGGGCAAGACGGTGAGGCTGCCGCTTGTGGACAGGGAGATCCCCATCTTCGCCGACTGGCATGTGGACACCGAGTTCGGCACCGGCTGCGTGAAGGTGACGCCCGCGCACGATCCCAACGACTGGGCCATGGGCGAGGCGGCCGGCCTTGAGCGCATCAACATCTTCGACGAGACGGCGCACGTGGTGGAGGGCTACGGGCGTTTCAGCGGCATGGACCGCGACGAGGCGCGCGAGGCCGTGGTGGCCGCGTTCGACGAGCTGGGGTTGCTGGAGAAGGTG
>DXCU01000006.1 GCA_019115845.1 Candidatus Rubneribacter avistercoris
AAGGAGGAGCTGCTCGACATGGTGGAGCTGGCCCGCTCCATGAAGGCGATGATCAAGGAGGGCGGGCGCTACCCGCGCCTGCTCGAGGGCAGGTCGCTCGGCATGATCTTCCAGCAGGTGTCCACCCGCACGCGCATCGCCTTCGAGACGGCCATGGCCGACCTGGGAGGACACGCCGAGTTCTTCGGCCCGGGCACCATCCAGCTCGGCGGCCACGAGTCCATCGAGGACACCGCGCGCGTCATGGGCACGATGCTCGACATCCTCATGGCCCGCGTGAACCGCCACGCGGACGTGGTGAGCCTGGCGAAGCACAGCCCCGCCCCCGTCGTCAACGGCATGAGCGACTACAACCACCCCACCCAGGAGCTGGGCGACCTCATGACCATGGTCGAGAACCTGCCGGAGGGGAAGAGGATCGAGGACTGCAAGGTGGCCTTCGTCGGCGACGCCACGCAGGTGTGCGTCTCGCTCATGTTCGTCGCCTCTAAGATGGGCATGGACTTCGTGCACTTCGGCCCCAAGGGCCACCAGGTGACCGACGGTGGCCTCGTGGTGGACAAGACGGTGGACATCATGGCCATCGCCGAGGAGAACTGCAAGGTGTCCGGCGGCACGATCACGGTCTCCGACGACGTCGAGTGCGTCAGGGGCGCGGACTTCGTCTACACCGACGTGTGGTACGGCCTCTACGACGCGGAGGAGGAGGGCTCAAGCTACCTGGACGTCTTCTACCCGAAGTACCAGGTGACCATGGACCTCATGGACTTCGCCGGCCCGGGGTCCAAGTTCATGCACTGCCTGCCGGCCACCCGCGGCGAGGAGGTGGCCGACGAGGTGATGGACCACCCGGAACGCAGCCTGTGCTGGGACGAGGCCGACAACCGCAAGCACTCCATCCGCGCGATACTGGCCTACCTGCTCCTGCGGCACGAGGCGGGCAGGAGGCTCGACGCCGCCGCGGCCGACGAGGCCGAGGCCCGCATGAACGCGGTGCTCGCGAAGATCGGCAAGTAGTCTGTCCCGCCGACCCGTCCCGTCGGCCTTCCGGCCGGCGGGACGGGTCGGGGCGCTGCGGGCGGCCGCAGCGCCCGGTCCTCGCGCGACGGCGAAGGCCCGCGTGCCGAAGCGCGCTTCGACTTCGCCGCCGCGCGGACTGCGGGCACCTCGGCCGTTTCCGCTGACGCACTACGCCAGCTCGGGGAAATCGTTGGCGCATTGATCGAATGCCCTGCCGGGTCGGGCCTGCGCGCAAGGCGTGCGCGGCTCGGTGGGGCTGAACCCCTGGAAGGGGAGTGACCATGGGTAACAAAGTCAAAAAGTTCTCATTCATCAGCGTGATCCTCTCGGTGATCTGCGTCGTGTTCGTGGCCGAGGCCGCGGCCCCCGCCGCCGCCATCGGCAACCAGCAGTTCTTCTGGTGGATCTTCCTCATCCTCACGTTCCTTTTGCCGTACGGCATGGTGGTGGCCGAGCTGGGCACCACCTACGACAGCGACGGCGGTTTGTACGACTGGATCCGCGACGCGTTCGGCGATGCGTGGGGCAGCCGTGTGGCCTGGTACTACTGGATCAACTTCCCGTTGTGGATCGCTTCGCTCGCCACGCTGTTCCCCGACATCTTGGGAATGGTGTTCGGCGTGGAATTCGACCTGCCCGTCATCTTGGCTATCGAGCTGGCCTTCGTGTGGATCGTCGTGCTCATGAGCTTCTCGAAAGTGTCCGATTCCGCGTGGATCTTGAACGGCGGCGCCGTGCTCAAGGTGCTCATCGCCGTGGCCGTGGGCGGGCTGGGCATTTGGTACGCCGCCAACAACGGGTTCGCCAGCGACATGTCGCCCGCCACGTTCCTGCCCGACCTCGCGAACACGAACGCGCTCACGTACCTGTCCATCATCCTGTTCAACTTCATGGGCTTCGAGGTCATCTGCACCTTCGCCGGCGCGATGAGGGATCCTTCGCGCGACATTCCCAAGGCCATCGTGCTGGGCGGCCTGGCCATCGGCGCCATCTACCTGTTCGCCAGCTTCGGCATCGGCGCGGCCATCCCGGCCGACCAGATCGATCCCGACTTCGGCATGATCTACGCGGTCATGACCATGGTGGGCGAGGCGTCTCCGATCTTCGTCGTCATCTGCTTCGTATTTTTGATCACCCTGTTCGCGAACATGGCGTCGTGGTCGTTCGGCGTGAACTTCGTGGCCGACTACGCGGCGAAGCACGGCAACATGCCCAAGGTGTTCTCGCACGAGAGCGCCAAGACCGAGATGCCCACCGGTGCGGCCATCGTGAACGGCGTGGTGGCGTCGCTTGCCCTCATGCTGCAGCTCGTGCCCGTTCCGGCCATCTCCGAGGGTATCTTCTGGATGCTGTTCTCCATGAACGTCGTGTTCCTGCTCATCAGCTACATCCCCATGTTCCCGGCGTTTTTGAAGCTGCGCAAGGTGGATCCGAGGCGCGAGCGCGTGTTCCGCTTCCCCTTCAAAGGCAAGCTCATGTACGTTATGCTGGCCATTCCCGCCATCGAGCTGGTGCTGGCCATCGTCGCCACCATCGTGCCGCTCAACGGCACGGAGGAGGAGTTGTCGAAGATCCCCATGCTCGTGGGCGTGGTGGTATTCGTCATCTTGGGCGAGGCGGTTCGCATCTGGTCGAAGCGCGGACGCGCCGAAGAGTACCGTGGCCTGACGCTCGAGCTGGCCGAGGCGCGCTTGGCCGAAGAGGCCGCGACGGCTGCCGAAGGGATTGCAGGGGGCGAGGGCGTCGAGGCGAAGCCGCAGGCCGACGCCGAGACTGCGCCAACGCCGGTCGCATAGCGTTTCCGACGTCGCGCGAAGGCCGGTGCCGGGCATGCCGCCGGGTTCCGCATCCGGCCCGCCGCCATGGCGGGCGGGCCGGATGACAAATAAGGTTCATCAGCATTTGCGAAGAAAGGATCAAGCGTCATGAAGACCATTCACGAGTCCGAGTCCACCCCGAAGGCCGACGGCTACCGCATGCCGGCCGAGTTCGAGCCGCAGGCGCGCGTGTGGATGGCCTGGCCGCACCGCACCGACACGTGGGCGTGGGGCGCCAAGCCCGCCCAGAAGCAGTACGCCGCGGTGGCCCGCGCCATCGCCGAGTTCGAGCCCGTCACCGTGTGCGTGAACCAGGCCGACTACGCCAACGCCAAGGCCGTGTTCGAGGACGACGAGAACGTCACTGTCATCGAGATGACCACCGACGACGCGTGGGTGCGCGACACCGGCGCCACTTGGGTGGTCGACGACCAGGGCGGCAAGCGCGCGGTGCACTGGCACTTCAACGCCTACGGCGGCTTCGAGAACGGCCTGTACTTCCCGTGGGACAAAGACGAGCAGATCGCCCTCAAGATGGCCGAGATGAGCGGTTGCCGCCGCTACCGCCCCGAGAGCCTCATCCTCGAGGGCGGCTCCATCCACGTGGACGGCGAGGGCACCGTGGTCACCACCGACATGTGCCTGCTCGACCCTGGCCGCAACGCGTCGGTGACCGAGCATGCGGCCTGGTCCGAGGAGCTGCGCGCCTACATGGACGGGAAGCTCAAGGACTACCTGGGCGTGGAGAAGGTCATCTGGGTCAAGGACGGTATCGACCCCGAGGAGACCAACGGCCACATCGACGACGTGGCGTGCTTCGTGGCCCCCGGCAAGATGCTCTGCATCTGGTCGGACGATCCGGACTACCCGTTCTACCACGAGTGCCGCGCCGCCTACGAGACGCTGTCGAACGCCGTCGACGCGAAGGGGCGCAGGATCGAGGTGACGAAGCTCTGCATGCCGGAGAGGCCGCTGTACATGGACCAGGCGTCCTGCGACTCCATCGACGCCGACGAGAACGCCGAGCCGCGCGTGGCCGACGAGCCGCTCATCGCCTCCTACATGAACTTCCTCATCGTCAACGGCGGCGTCATTGTGCCGCAGTACGGGGACACCAACGACGCGCTGGCCGTGCGGCAGATCCAGGCCGCGTTCGACGAGGCGTGGGGCGAGGGCGCGTACAGGGCCGTGGGCGTGAGGACCGACCAGGTGGTCTTCGGCGGCGGCAACATCCACTGCATCACACAGCAGGAGCCGGCCGCGAGGTAGGCCGTTCGCGGCCTGACGGCCGACGGCGGCCCGGCCCGTCTTCCCGGATCCCCGATGCGCATCAACGGGAGGCGGCCGGGCCGTGGGCCGCCTCCCGCCCTCTGCGGCCGTTGGGGGCTTGCGCGCCTCGATGGGTGCGGCCGAGGCTGGGGGCGCAGCGCCCGGGGTCTGGCTCGGCTTCCGGCTTGATGCTGCCGCATGACAGGGGCGCGTGACAGGGGCGTGACAGGGGCGCGTGACAGGGG
>DXCU01000039.1 GCA_019115845.1 Candidatus Rubneribacter avistercoris
ATCGCACACAATGGCGGCAGCAAGGGCCACACGCTGCTTCTGGCCACTCGACAACTCGGAGAGCTTCTCGTCCAAAAGCCCTTCCACGCCGCACGTTTCGGCAACGACGCGCACACGGCGCACGATTTCAGCGGGAGCCACGCCCAAATTCTCAGCCGAAAACGCAATCTCGTCACCCACCGTCCCCATGAAGAACTGGCTGCGCGGATCCTGCATCACCACGCCGATGCGCTCGGTGCGCTCTCGCGGATCGAGCTGACGCACATCGGTGCCGCACACCTCCACAACACCTGTGAGGTCGCCTGGAAAAAACGTGCCCGCCAAACCGTTTACCATACGCAAGATAGTTGATTTTCCCTCGCCGGAACGCCCGCAGAGCACAAGGCAGCGGCCTGAAGCCACCGAAAGCGACACATCGTCCACACACCCACCCGACATCGCCGCGAACGCGGACCCGGATGCGGAAGCGGATGCCGCAGAACCCACCTCCGCCTCCAACCCCCGCTCGGATTCGTCCACATAACGAAACGAAGCCTGATCGAGCAGCACGACTCCCGCCTGCCCGACACCACGCACTTGAACCATCACACCACCTTCCCCCACACGCACAGTCCTGCGCACACGGCCAACACCGTTGCAGCAGCAAGAACGTCGCGCGCCCCGAAGCCCACATGATGCACCGACGTGCGCGCACCGTCGGCCTCAATGCCCCGCAACTCCGCCGATGCGGCCAGTTCGGCCGACAAGCGCAAGCAGCGCATGACAAGCGGCGTGTAGCAGCATTCGTAAACCAAGGCGGGATGCCGCACCACGTCGACCACATGTGGGAAAATGCCGCGCATGCGGATACCGCGCACGATGGAGCGCGCTTCAAACGGCAGCACCGATGCGAACCGGAACAACATGCACACACCCACAAGCACCCGTCGCGGCACGCGCCAACGTGCGAGCGCGCACATGATAGCCGAGGGCGACAGCGAAAAGAGCGCGCAACCCGCCGTGAACGGCGGCACCATGTGCATGAGGCTCACGAAGAGCACGCCGTACAAGCCCGGCAACGGCAAAAAGCTCAGCCCGCACGCAGCGGCAAAGCTCACGCACGAACGCAGCGCCAAGCGCGCACGCCCGTTGCCCGTCAGGTACAACGCTGCAGCCACCTGCAGCAACACCGTCTCCAGCACGCCGGTGAGCACGATGGACGCCATGCCGAACGCCACAATGGCCACCACATGCGTACGCGGGTCGAGTCCGAACGCCCCTTCGCGCATATCGGCGCCTTCCTGGTGGCCACCCGTCGAATCCCAGGCGCTCGATGCGCCTGATCGCGAGCACGCTCCCATCGCCAGCCTACGCGATCTTCGCTTTGCGGACGTGTTTCTTCAAGAACCTTGCCCCGACGACCGCGCCCAGCGCCGTTCCCGCAGCGAACAGTGCCAGCATGAGCAGGATCCATGGCAGCTCCGTGTACTGCGCCACCATCGCGGCCACGTCGTTTGCGCTGTAGTACGCACCCAACTGCTCCATATACGCATCTCGGAACAAAAGATACGGGATGATGCCGTAACAGGCGAATGTCGCCCAGTACACAAAGAACCCCGCAGCTGCACGCACGATATTGCGGTACGCCCCCGAGCCCAACATCGCCAGCTCACCAACAATAGCACCTGCTACGGCAACTGGCGCGCAGTACACCCCGCCCATGAACGTGTACAGAATCCCGAACAGCAGGATAGAGCCCGCCAGCACGCCGCGCTTGCCTATGCGGTCGGCCATAACCAAATAAAACGGCGTCGATACCAGCGGAAACAGCCACGACCCCACGAAAAACGTGTTTTGAGGGGACAGCACCGCGTCCTCCGCAACCTTCACGACCATCGTTACCGCAACAATGACGATGTTGAAGATCACAAACGTCATCACATCGCGCATCGTCCACCGGTTCGCCCTTGCAGAAGCCGCCTTCCCGGCGCCTCGCCCGACCGTTTTCGCCGCATGCTCATTCGTTGCCATTCCCAGCTCCCCTTTCATCGCAAAATTTGTTAGCCTTTGATAACTATTTGATATAATGACCGGACGAGCTGGTTTGCCGCCGTCTTAGTCCGAACCCGCGACGATTCGCGGCAGCGAAACGACCGTTTCCGGCAGCGCACAGCACGAAGGCGCGCCAAGAACGCCACATAGCGCCAGATGAGTGATCGCAAGCAGGCGATGGAAGGTGAGAATGCGCAGCATCCAACACGACATGTACGAGGAGGCGTTTCGCCTCTGGGACATGGCGCCGGCCGGCATGGTGCCGGGTTACGGCCCAGCAGGCAGCGTCCGTCGGCTCGAAAACGAACTGGGCAGCGGTGAGTACTGGGCGTACTTTCACGGCAACCTTTTCGCCGTCAACGCCTTCGACATGCGCTTCAAACGCACCGGAGCCATGCGCTACCGCCACGCCGAGCACCTCTCCATCGCCTACTATGAAAAGGCCGATCTCGTGGTGCAAAACGGCAACACGCCGCGCGCCGGGACCGTCTCCACCTATCTTGCCGAGGAAGGCGCCGAATATGTGGCGTTCTACCAGCCGGGATCGGCGGTGCGCGCCACCTCCCTCACCATTTCACCCGACTACTACCGCGACTACCTGCACTCGCGTTTCGGAGACATCCCCAATGTGAGACGCGCCTTCGCACTCGTCGACGACCGCGCCGACCTCCCCGAACTCGTCTCCCTGCTTCGCCAGGTGCGCTCCTATCAAGGGACGGGCATGGCAGCCGCCCTGTTCTACGAAGGCGCGGTGTCAGAGGCGCTCGCGCTTATCATCGAGCGGGCAAAGGCCATCGAGGCCGAGCGTGCCGAAGGGGGTCGCACGGAACTGTCGCAAGAAGACCGCGCAGCCCTCGATAATGTGAGCGCCTACATCAACGGGAATCTCGCGGGCGCCTTGACATGCGAGAAACTCGCCCGCCGCGCCTGCATGGGGCAGACGAAGCTCAAAGCCGCTTTCAAGACAGCGTACGGCACCTCGCCTGCGGCGTTCGTCACCAACGCGCGCATCGAGCGCGCCATCGAACTGCTGAGTTCAACCGACCTGCCCATCGCCCAAGTGGCGCACGCTGTCGGGTACCGCAAGCCCGGCGCATTCGCCGAAGCCTTCCGCCGCCGCACCGGCGTCGCCCCCAGCGCCTACCGCTGACGCGAGGCCCGCCACGCAGCAGGCCGTGCCGCCGCCCCTCCCCGAACGCTCGCCCCACCCGCGCGAGCCGCCGCCCCTCCCCAAGCGTCCACGCCGACGTTTCGCATCGTTGCGGCAGGATGCCCTACGAGGAACATCCTGCCGGACATCCCGCGTGGGCGCGGCTCCCTACTCCCCACTGCCCCATCCCGCACGCGCAACCTTCCCCGTTTCCCCGCTTTCTCCCGATTTCCCATTGACGGAACCTTCTTCCTCGAGTATATGTTTTCCAAAGCTAACTTTTAGGTGCCCAAAGGATGGAAGCACCGAAACGACAGGAGGATGCATGCACGCCACCGAACAAAGCGCCGCGCCAGCCCATGCGCTCGAACGCAAGCTGGTGCATCACTGCACTCCCACGCTGGCGGCCATCAAACCGGCGAACCTGTTCACCTGCCGCAGCTCCCTTTCGCCCGCGGCACGGCGCAGCCCAGGCCGCCCGACGGCCGCCGCGCTGCGCGACGACGAGCTGTCCAGCGCGCTGCGCGTCTGCCGCGCCAAGCTCGCCCCGCGCGGCGTGCGCATCGAGGTGCTCGCCCGCCGCGCAAGCGGCGCCCTCGTGTACGTGTACCGCCCCGCGCTGCTCGCGCGCGCAGTCCAGGAAAAGCGCGTGGCGGCGTTTCTTCGCGCGGAAGGCTACAACCCCGCTTCGCTGTCGGCTTGCATCGAAAAGCTTCATCGGCGCATCTGCGGCACCGACCTGCAAAGCCAGCTGACGGGCTGCTGCTCGTTTCCCCATGAGATCGGCTTTTTCCTCGGCTACCCCTACGAGGACGTCGTCGGGTTCATCGAGAACAAGGGCGAGAACTACCTGTGCAGCGGCTGCTGGAAAGTCTACGCGAAGGAGCGCGACGCGCGCAGCTGTTTTTGCTGCTACAAGGAATGCACCGCCGAGTACGAGCGCCTGTTTAGCGAGGGCGTTCCCATCGAATGCCTTGCCGCCGTGGACGAGGATTTCCCCGCCTCCGAGGCGTTCCGCGCCGCCGGCTGAGCGCCAACGCGCGTCGAGCGGGGTGCGCGCCGAAACCGCGCCGATACGCCCCGTCCCGCTGCATCGCGCCGCGCCAAAGCGCCGCGCACCCCGCTCGACGCCGAGCACATCTGAAACCCAATCAGCAAAAGGAGGCCCATCATGAGCAAAGTCGCAATCGTCTACTGGAGCGGCACCGGCAACACCGAGGCAATGGCCGACCTCATCGCCCAAGGCGTGCGGGCGAAAGGGGGCGCCGCCCACCTTATCCACGCCTCGGACTTCAACGCCGCGCGCCTCGAGGAGTTCGACGCGTTCGCCTTCGGCTGCCCGGCCATGGGCGACGAGGAGCTGGAGGACACGGAGTTCCTCCCCATGTACGACGAGGTGGAGCCGCATTTGACAGGCCGCACCGTGGTTCTGTTCGGCTCCTACGAATGGAACGACGGCGAGTGGATGGAGCTGTGGGAGAGACGCGCCGAGGAGGCCGGGGTCGACGTGGCGGATTCCGTCATCGCCTACGACTATCCCGACGACGAGGCCAGCGCCGAATGCGTGCGCGTCGGAAGCCTGCTGGCGAGCTAGCAGGCAAAGGCCCACCTGCGCCGGACCCGACACAGACCGCCCGGCGGTCCAAGCAGGCGGAGGGCGACCGAGGCGTGCTGCGAAACGCCCCTCCCCAAACCTCGACCATCCATGCCGCACCGGGCTGCCGGTTGAGCGCCAACGCGCGGCGGGCGGGGTGCGCGCCGAAACCGCACCGCACGCCCCGTCCCACCGCACCATCCGCGCATCGGCCCGGTCCGTGCGTCCCCGCACGCTCGCGCGCCAGCCGTTCGACGCGCCTTAGCGCGAGGCGATGTAATAGCCGGCGCGCGTCACGGCCTTGTCGATCTCGGACGCATCGAGGGGGCGCTTCGACAGAACACGCGCCGTCTTCGCGTCCAAATCGACGCGCGCCCATGTGTCGCCAAGGGCGTTCAACGCGTTCTCGACGTTCGCCGCGCAGCGAGTGCACGTCATGCCGCCCACCTTGACCTCTTGAAAAAACGGGTAGTTCGCCTCGTCCTTGTCGGCCACGCGCGCACGCCTCGCACGCGAAGCGCCCCCTCCGCCATGGCAGCCGCCCTTCCCGGTGAACGTATCGTACATGGCACGCGCAGCGAACACGCACAGAACAGCGATGATGACGAGAATGACGGCAGTCTGGAGGTTCATGGCGCACCCTTTCGCACGCCGCCGCACATCCGACGGCGCATCTTTTTTGTTTCATAAAGTTAACTTATTGTAGCACCTCAAAAACAATGCGCAAGCCATCCCCGCTCTCCCAATCGGCACCCTCAAACCGAATCCTCCATGCGCACGACGAGCGCGGCGGTGTCAGATCCTCCCCCATCAGCGCCTTACCCGCACACGAGGGCACAAAGCCCGTCGACACGCAAGCAGCGCATTCCCTTCTGCGCGGTTTCACCCCACAAGCGCCACCGCCTGGCCAGGTCATACTATGCGAAGCAACGCATCCTTCCAAACAAATCTCGTCGAAAGCCACCGGCACACCGCAACCGCATGCAGGCCCCCTCCGCGCGCAACAGCGAAGTGCGTTAGATAAAGAACAAATGCTTCATGTGAAACGTTCCGAGTCGCACCATAAAGCCGCATCCGGGCAAACGCCGTCGACGACGACCCGCCCGCGCGTCACGCCTCCCAAAGAAGATGGTGCTCGAAACGCTCGGCCAAGCGCACGGCGCCCCCACGGCCATGCGGGCGGCAAACCACGATCGGCCTCAGGCAGCCGTGCTCCATCAGGTGATCGAGCACGTTCTCAAGATCCCGACCGCTCAAGCCAAAGCGCCGCGAGAGCTCTGCGGACGTGTACGCCCTGCCACCCTCGAGCACTCTGCGAACGCCAACCACCATGGAAAACCGCCTTTCTCGCGCTCCAAGCAAGCAGCCCGTACATTGCCAAAAAACGCCAAGAGCTGGAAAACAGAGAGAGGCGGAGGGAACGGGGGAGGTTCCCTCCGCTTGCATATGCGACGGACAGCCAGACGAGAGGAGAGCTTCCGCCGCCGGGTCGGCAAACGTCGAGGAAGCGCACCGCATGCGATTGCAGCTACGGCTGCGAATGCTCGGCTGCAGGACCCTCCGCCTCCGGCGAATCCCTGCTCGCTTCCGACAAAAGTTATATTAAGCTAACTTATATCGATTCGCAAGTGAAGTTAGTTTAAGCATACAATTCCTTCACAGCAAGACTGATGATCGGGGAATATCCCCCTCCCCCGCAAACCGCTTGCCACAGCCCGGCGTCCGCGTCTGCCACAGAAAGCCCTCAAACAGCAAAAGCCCCGGGAGGGGCTTTCCGTTCGCGCTCCCGCGAAGCCGATGCGAGGGCGGGCCCGCGCGGAACGCACAGCCGGCGCCCCGCGCGCAAGAAAAAGGGGCCCCTCGGGGCCCCTCGGCGCGGGAAGCGCCCTGCGCGAGCGCGACGTCCTGCCCTCCCGCGGCCGGGGCCGCAGTACTCTCGGCGATGGCGGGCTTAGCTTCCGGGTTCGGAACGGGACCGGGCGATCCCCGCCTCCATGGTCGCGCTCGCGCAGGGCGCTCGGCGCCTCGCGCGGCTTCGCCGCAGGGCGCGCGCGCACGCGCGCCACCCTGGCGGCCGCACAGCGAGCATCGAACCGGGGACCGCCGCATGCGGGGCATGCGATGCGAAGAGCTCGGGCTATTAGTGGCGCTCGGCTGAGCGCGTCGCCGCGCTTGCACCTGCGCCCTATCGACCTCCTCGTCTGGGAGGGCCCTTACCGAAGAGAGAACTCATCTCGGAGGCGGCTTCCCACTTAGATGCCTTCAGCGGTTATCCGCGCCGGACGTAGCTAGGCAGCCGTGCCGTTGGTCGACAACTGCTGCACCAGAGGTCCGTCCACCCCGGTCCTCTCGTACTAGGGGCAGCTCTCCTCAATTCTCTTGCGCCTGCGGAGGATAGGGACCGAAC
>DXCU01000040.1 GCA_019115845.1 Candidatus Rubneribacter avistercoris
CCCCCGTCGGCCTGCAGGCTGGGGCGGATGAGCTCGAGCACGGCCGCAACGTCGTTCTTCTCAACCATGGGTCGCATCTCCTTCGTTCGATCGCAGATTGTCCGGCGACGATTCTACCACAGCCCCGGAAGGGCGCACGGCGCGGGGCGCGGGCGGCGGGCAACTTCTACCGGAAGGCCACACGGAGCGCGGCGCCCCGTCGGCAGCGGGCGCCTCCCGTCAGGACGAGGGCTTCCAGTCCGTGCCCAGCACAAGCAAAACGTCGGTCTCGAAAGTGTAGGACCCCGCGTCCGCCACCGTGCGGCCGAACCCGAGGGCGGACACCAAGGTCTCGGCCGCCGCCTCGTAGGCCGCGTCCTGGTAGACGACCAGCGTCTCGGTGTACACGGCCGCGTCGGCGTTGCCCGTCTCGGCCACCTGGAACCCCAGGCCGGTCAACGTCTCGGCCGCCTGGGCCGCCGCGCCGGTCACGCCCCCGCCGTTGCGGACGGTCAGGGTGAAGCTGCCCGGGTCCACCGCCGCAACCTCCTCGGCCACCAAGGGCTGCCCCGCATCCACCTGCTCCATCAGGGAGGCCCATGCGCTGCGCGACGCCACGTAGGCGGGCGCGTCCCCGCTTGCGCTCTCGTAGCCGGGAACAAGCGCCCCCGTCACCGACGAGGCATCCATGCCGCGCAGGGAGTCCGCCAACTCCCTGGCGTCGTTGGCCGACATATCGGTCCCAAACGTGCCGCCCACTTTGTCGATGAGGGCCAAAAAGCCCATCGCGTCGCCACCCAAAAGGCGAAGCGACAGGGACGAGAGCAACGCGCGCTGGTTCTCGGCCTGCGTTTCCAGGCCGTCCTCGAAGTTGGTGGCGCGGGCCAGCACCAGCGCCGAGGCGCCGTCGAGCGTTTGGGTCCCCGCGGGAAGGTACACGTCGCCGGCGGCGGGGTCGTCCACCTCCTCGGCCACCTCAACCTCGATACCGCCCAGCCCGTCCACAAGATCCGCCAGGCCCTGCGCGTCCACCTCCACGTAATGCGACACGTCCACGCCCGCGAAGGAGGCCACGGCGCCGATGAGGGCCGCGTCGCCGGAGGCGGCCGTCTCCCTCAGGGTGCGGGCCTCGCCGTCAGCGGAGGACACCTGCAACTCGGCGGGAAGCGACACCGCCGCCACGGCCTTCGACGCCGCATCGACGCGCACGAGCGCCGCGCCGGTAAGCCCGTTCGCGTCCAGGTTCGCGGCCACCACCGCGTAGAACGCGCCGTCGTCGGCGCTTGCGGGCACCAGCACCGAGGCCGCGTCGGAGTCCTTGAGCGCCAGCTTGCCGTCGAGCGTGCCGAACAGCGAAAGCACGCCCACGCCCACGGCCACGGCCGCAACCACGGCCAGGCATGCGAGCACCGCCGCCACGGCCCGCACGCGCGCGCGTCGCTGCACGCCGCGCGCGAACTCGCGATGGCTCATGCGCCGCGGGGTCCTTGGCGCGGCGCCGTCCACGGGACGGACGTTGTTCACGAAACCGCGGGCGGCGCGGCGCTGCCGCCGCGCGCTGGAGAAGCCCACAGACTCCGCGTTCATGGACCCCGTGCGCACCTTGCGCGGCACGTGCGTGCCAAGGGTCGCCGTCCTCAAACGGCGCGAGGTGGTCTTCGACTGGGCTGCCGTGAAGCCCTGGCGACGCCTGACCATGGGCGGCCCGCTAGCGCGCCGCAGACGCGTCTTCCGCCGAAGCGCGCCTGACGTTGGCCCCAAGGGAGGCGAGCTTGCCCGCGTAGTCCTCGTAGCCCCGGTCGATGTGGCCTATCTCATGCACGCGCGTCTGGCCTTCGGCCGCAATGCCCGCAAGCACGAGCGCCGCCCCGGCCCGCAAATCGGTGGAGGACACGTCGGCGCCCTGCAGCATGCCCACGCCCCGCACAAGCGCGTGGTGGTCCTCTATGGTGATGTCGGCGCCCATCCTCATGAGCTCGCTTGCGAACATGAAGCGGTTCTCGAACACGTTCTCCGTGATGACCGACACGCCCTCGGCGCAGGCAGCCAGCAGCATGAACTGGGCCTGCAAATCGGTCGGGAAGCCGGGATGGGGCAGGGTCTGTATGTCGGTGGGCGCAAGCGGACGCTCGCGGCCGACGGTGATCCAGTCGGGTCCCGTCTGCACCTCGCAGCCCATGGCTGAAAGCTTCATGAGCGCCACGCGAAGAAACGACGGATCAATGCCGCGCACGGTGACGGGTCCGCCCGTAAGCGCGCCGCCCACCAGGAAGGTGCCCGCCTCTATGCGGTCGCCCACCGTGGTGTGGTCGCAGGGACGCAGCTCGGAGAGCGGCACGCCCTCCACCTCCACCAACGACGTGCCCGCGCCGCTCACCCGCGCCCCCATGGCGACCAGCATGTTGGCAAGGTCCACGATCTCGGGCTCGCACGCGGCGTTCTCCAGCACGGTGCGCCCCTCGGCGGCCACCGCGGCCATGAGCAGGTTCTCCGTGGCCCCCACGCTGGGGAAGTCCAGCACCACGTGGGCGCCGGCCAGCCCATGCGGCGTGCGCGCCTCCAAAAAGCCGTGGTCGATGGAGAACTCCACGCCCAAAGCCTCCAACCCCACAAGGTGCATGTCTATCTTGCGCGCGCCTATCTGGCAGCCGCCGGGCATGGCCACGCGCGCGCGGCCGAAACGGCCGATAAGCGGCCCGAGCACCGATATGCTCGCGCGCATCTTGGACACCAGCTCGTAGGGAGTCTCGCTGTTGTCCACCTCGGCGGTGTCCACCGTCAGCACGTGCCCGTCGCGCTCGACGGTGGCGCCCAGGCGGCGCAGCACCTCGGACATGATCTCGATGTCGGAGATAAGCGGGACGTTGCGGATGACGGACGGGCCCTGCCCCAGCAGCGCGGCGGCGATGAGCTTGAGGGCCGAGTTCTTCGCGCCCGACACGGCCACCTCGCCCGCCAGCGTGTTGTTGCCCTCCACGATGATGATTTCTTCGGCCATGGATGCTCCTCCGTGCCCGCGAAGGCGCGCGGGCCGTTTCGTCTATGATGAGGCGCCCACTGCGCGGCGCGCCGGAAGTTCCCAGACGCCATTATAAAAAGCCGAGGCCCGCATGGCGCGGGCCTCCACAACGAAAGCAGAAGGGACGAATATGGGAGAAGGTCGGCGCCAAGGGGCCTTGCGGCGTCAAGAAGATCCGGCGGCCGTCAGGCGCCGGAACCTTATTCGCCCAGAACGAAGCGCTTGAAGTCGGCGATCTTGATGGAGCCGCCCAGGCTCTTGGCCACCTCGGCGGTGTAGTCGGCCACGGTCTGGTCGGGGTTCTTGACGAACGCCTGCTCGGTCAGCGTGTTCTCCTTGAAGAACTTCTCCAGGCGGCCGGTGGCCATCTTCTCCTGGATGGCCTCGGGCTTGCCGGACTCGGCGGCCTGCGCCATGTAGATGGACTTCTCATGCTCCACGATGGCCGGATCCACGGCCTCGCGGTTCGCGGCCACCGGCGAGGCGGCGGCCACCTGCATGGCCACGTCGCGGCCGTAGGCCTTGAAACCGTCGGAAGTCGGGTCGATGCCCTCCACGTCGAAGCGCACGAGCACGCCGATCTTGCCGCCGCCGTGGATGTAGGACGACACGGCGCCGCCCTTCTCCACCGCGAAGCGGGCCAGCTGGATGTTCTCGCCCAGCGTGTGGATGGCGTCGGTCACCACGGCCTCCACCGTCTCGCCCTCGGCGTCGGCGGCCTTGAGGGCCTCCAAGTCGGCGGGGTCGGCGGCCAGGGCGGCCTTGGCGATCTTCTCGGCATAGGCCTTGAACGTGTCGTTCATGCCCACGAAGTCGGTCTCGCAGTTGAGTTCGACCACGGCGCCGGCCGTGGCGTCGTCGGAGACGATGGCCATGACCGTGCCCTCGTTGGTGGCGCGGCCGGCCTTCTTGGCGACAGCGGCCAGGCCGCGGGTGCGCAGCACGTCGACGGCCTTGTCCATGTCGCCCTCGGCCTCGACGAGCGCCTTCTTGCACTCCATCATGCCGGCGCCGGTCATCTCGCGAAGCTCCTTGACCATGGAAGCGGTGATGTCAGCCACGTTGTTCCCTTTCTCTTGGCACCGCGCGCCCAAAGCGCGCGGAAACGGCGAGCGTCCGCCCCCGTGCGGCGGGCGGACGCGTTCGTTCGATACGCGTTTACTCGGCGGCCTCGGCCGGAGCCTCGGCAACCGCAACCTCCTCGACAACCTCCACGACCGTCTCCTCGGCCGCGGCAGGCGCCTCCTCGGCGGGCGCGGCGGCGCCCTCCATCTCGGCTGCCGTCACCGGCACGCCCACGCCCGCGAGCACGGCGTCGGCCACGAAGTCGGCCAGCAGGCGGACCGAGCGGATGGCGTCGTCGTTGGCGGGGATGCCGTAGTCCACATCGTCCGGATCGCAGTTCGTGTCGAGCGTGCCCACCACGGGGATCTCCAGGCGGCGGGACTCGCGGATGGCGATCTCCTCGCGGTTCGTGTCGATCACGAACACGGCGTCGGGCACGCGCTTCATGTTGCGGATGCCGTTGAGGTTGGTCTGCAGCTTGGAAAGCTCCTTGCGCAGCAGGATCTGCTCTTTCTTGGGCAGAAGCGCCATGCGGCCGTCGGCCTCCATGGCCTCAAGCTCCTCCATGCGGGTCACGCGGGAGCGGATGGTGACGAAGTTCGTCAGCATGCCGCCGAGCCAGCGGGCGTTCACGTAGGGCATGCCGCAGCGGTTGGCGGCGTCGGCCACGGCCTCCTGAGCCTGCTTCTTCGTGCCCACGAACAGCACGGTGCCGCCCTTGCGGGCGATCTCGGACACAAAGGTGTAGGCGTTGTCCAAGCCCACGAGCGTCTGCTTGAGATCGATGATGTAGATGTCCCCGCGGTTGCCGAAGATGTACGGCTTCATCTTGGGGTTCCAGCGGCGGGTCTGGTGCCCGAAATGCGCGCCGGCGTCGAGCAGCGTCTGAATGCTGACCTTCGTCATGACTCTCTCCATTCGTTAGTCCTCTGCCCGCGGTCATCCCCTGCTTCCGCAGCCTTTTCCGGTTGGCCACTGGCGGAGCGGGTCGCACGAGCATGCGTAATCAGAAACCGTTGAATTGTACCACGCCTCCAAAGATTTGCAAGGGCCGTGATGCGGAGAAGTCCCGCAGGAGGCTCGCGCGAGGTCATCGCACAAGGTCAGGCGCGAGAAGGCCGCCGGAGCCGCCGGCCGCGGCGCTGCGACGCGCGAGGGACCCGCCCGACGAGCGCGCCCCTCGCCCGGCCGCCCTGCGCGGCCCTACCGCGGATACGCCGCGCTGTTTCGCAGACTGAGCGCCACGGTGGAGGCGTTGTGCAGAAGGGAGGAGGCCTGCGGCGAGACGACGCCGCCGATGCCGGCCGCCAGAAGCGCCGTGTTGATGCCCACGACCTCCTTGAAGGAGGCGTCCAAACGCTCCATCAGCCCCATGCTCATGCGTCGCAGCGCCACGATGGCGCCCAGATCGCCGCCCGCCAACGTGATGTCGGCCACCTCCTTGGCCACGGCGGTGCCCTGCCCCATGGCTATCCCGACATCGGCCAGGGAAAGCGCGGGGGCGTCGTTCACGCCGTCGCCCACCATGACCACGCGCCGCCCCTCGGCTTTGAGCCGTTCCACGAAAGCGTGCTTGTCCTCCGGGAGCAGGTTGGCCGCGAACTCCCCCACGCCGGCCGCCTTGGCGATGAGGGCGGCGGTGCGCTCGTTGTCGCCCGTGAGCATGATCACGCGCTCGAAGCCGAGCGCGCGCAGATCCCCCACGGCCTGGGCCACGCCCTCCTTCAGCGGGTCGCGGATGCCGAGGACCCCCACCAGCTCGCCGTCCACGGCCAGGTACAGAGGCGACATGCCCTCCGTCTCGGCGGCCACGCGCGCCCGCTGCTCTTCGGAAACGGGAACCCCTTCGTCGCCCACCACGAAGTGCTCCGAGCCGATGACCACGCGCTTGCCCCCAAGCGACGAGGCGATGCCGTGCGCCACGATGTAGTCAACCTCGGCGTGCCGCTCGCGGTGCCTGAGGTTCTTCCGCGCCGCCTCGCGCACCACCGCGCGTGCCACCGGATGCGGGAAGTGCTCTTCCAAGCACGCCGCCAACCGCAGCACCTCGCGGCGGTTCCATCCGTCCAGCGCCAGCACGCAGCCGACCTCGGGCGTGGCCTCGGTCAGCGTGCCGGTCTTGTCGAACACGACGGTGTCGGCGACGGCCATGGCCTCGAAGTGCTTCGAGCCCTTGACGGTGAAGCCGGCCCGGGCGCTTTGGCTCATGGCCGAGAGCACCGCGATGGAGCTGGTCAGCCTCAAAGCGCACGAGTAGTCCACCATGAGCGCCGCCGAGGTCTTCTCCAGGCTGCGGGTGAGAAGCGCCACCGCCCCGGCCAGAAAAAAGCTCCACGGCACGATGCGGTCGGCGAGCCGCTCCATGCGCGACTGGGCCTGCGACTTCTGCGATTCGGACAGCTCCACCAGCGACACGATGGAGCGCAGCTTCGTCTCGGACGAAGCGGACCTCACCTCCACGACGACCTCGCCGTCCTCCACGGCGGTGCCGGCGAACACGTCGTCGCCCGCCGAACGCTCCACGGCCAGAGGCTCGCCGGTGAGCGTGGACTGGTTCACGAGCGCGGTGCCGCGCACCACCCGCCCGTCCGCCGGCACGGGCATGCCCGTGCGCACGGCCACGAGGTCCCCCGGCGCCAGCGCCGAAGCGGGCACCTGGCGCTCCTGGCCGCCGTCAAGAAGCTGAGCCGTCTCGGGAAGGTCCAGCAGCGCGTTCACGAGCGCGCCCTCCGAGCGGGCGCGCGTGTACTCCTCCAGCGTCTCGCCCGCATCAAGCAAAAGCATGGTCTGCCCGGCCGTCTTGGGGTCCCGCTTGAGAAACGACACGCCGATGGCCGCAGCGTCCAAGACGGGGACGTCCAGGCGGCGGCTGAGCAGCGAACGCGCACCCGCCGCCAAAAACCGCCGGTAGCGCCAAAGCGTCACGAGGGCCGCCACGGGCTTGGGAAGGAGCAAGCGCCGCGCGAAGTGCGAACCCGCAAGCACCGCCAGATCCATGAGCAGCGCTTGCGAGCGCGGCGCCAGCTCCAAACCCAATCCCGATCGCTCCCGCTCGACCGCCTGGGCGTCAAGCCCGTCCAAATGGGCGAGCACGCGCTCGTAAGCCCCTTCGGCGCGCCGGTACGCCAGGGCGACGCTGCCGATGCGGGGGTAGACGGTCGCCCGGTCAACCAGCGGGCACGACGCCAGTGCCCGATGCAGCGCGTCAAGGTCGGCGGCGGGGACCGGGCCCGCCAGCTTGACGCGCAGCCGGCCCGGCACCTCGCTCACCACGACATAGTCCATGGCGGACTACTTCGCGGCCTTGGAGCCGCCGGCTTTCGGGGCCTTCTTGGGCTGCTCGGCCCCGTCCTCGGGCGCCTCCGCAGGCGCCATGGCGCAAGCGTTGAGGTAGCTCGCCTCGGCCACGATGTCGTCCACTTCGGCTTTGGCCTGCTCGACGATGCCCTCGTAGGCCGCTTTGGCGCGCAGCCCCGTGGCCACCCCCTGCACGTAGCACTTTTTGGCCGTGGGGCTGGTGAGCGCCTTCACGCCCAGCGTGCCCAGCAAAAACCCTGCGCCGACCAGCCATCCGCTCCTTTTGGGAAAGTCCATGCGAACCCCTTTCCTGCGGTTTCCCGCCCTCGTGCAGCCTCGTTTTGAAGTTGCATACTACTAACTTTTAAAGGATAATTGCTTTCCCGAAAGAAGTCAACGAAGGGAAACTTCTCCGCACCCAGCGGCCCGCGCGCCGAGCGGGCGAGCGGGCCGCACCGAAGCCGAAAGGAGGGGGACGTCATGAAGCAGCACCGGTTCTGGGCATGGGCAGCGCTCGCCTGCATGGCCCTAGCCATGTACACGGGCCGCAAGCGCCGTTGAGCGAAGGCGCGCCGCAAGCGGACGCCTGGCGCGCGCCGTTCTTCACGCCCGCCAGGGGGCCACGAGCGGACGCGCGCGAGCCGCCGCCTCCGAACCGCACCGTACGCCCCCGAAGCGCGGTTTCGCGGGCGGCGGCCAACCCAACACGAGGCCCTTTCGCGCACTTGCCCGGAAACGGGAAGCCCGCCGCTTCGCCGCTCCAAAGCATGGAAAGCCGCGGGTTTTCCCGCACGGCGCGCGCCAAACGCGCTTCCGTGCGCTACCATGGGCGGACGCGCGCCCCGCCCCGCCCGGGCGCGGGCAGGACCCCAAGGAGCCCTCATGAACATCAACAACGTCGCCTTCGAGCGCTCGTTCGGCATCTCTTCCCAGCTGCCGCCCTCCACCATGCCGGAAGTGGCCTTCGCCGGCCGCTCGAACGTGGGAAAATCATCCTTGCTCAACAAGCTGTTTAATCGCAAAAGCCTGGCCAAAGTGTCGCAGACGCCGGGAAAGACCTCCACCATCAACTTCTTCACGTGCGAAGGGGTGCGCTTCGTGGACCTGCCGGGATACGGCTACGCCAAGGTGTCGAAAGCCGAGAAGGGCCGCTGGTCGGAGCTCATCGAGGGCTATTTCAACCAGGAGCGCGACATGGCGCTGGTGATCAGCCTGATCGACATCAGGCATCCCGCATCCGATTTGGACGTGAGCATGGTGTCCTTCCTGCAGGAGACGGGGCTTCCCTTCGCCGTGGCGCTGACGAAGGCCGACAAGATCAGCAACCAGCAGCGCCAAAGGCAGAAAGCGGCCGTCAAGCGCCAGCTTGGCCTGGACGCCGACGTGCCGATCATCGCCTGCTCGTCGGCGAAGGGGGTCGGCATCGACGAGCTGCGCAAGCTCATCGCGAAAGCGGTTGAGCGGTGAGGGCGCGCAAGGCGGCCGAGTCGCCCAAGCCCTAAGCCCTAGCCCGGAAAGCCCTCGTCGATTGCACGGCCCGGTCCGTCGGCGGCCGCCGTGGCAAGCCGGTCGCACCGCTCGTTCTCGGGATGGCCGGCGTGCCCCTTCACCCACACGAACGACACGCGATGGGGGCTTTTGGCCGCAAGCAGGCGCTTCCACAGATCCTCGTTCTTGACGGGCTCCTTCTTCGCGTTCTTCCAGCCGCGCTTGAGCCACCCGTCCACCCAGTGCTGGTTGAACGCGTTGACAACGT
Organism: Candidatus Rubneribacter avistercoris; assembly: GCA_019115845.1. Lineage (GTDB taxonomy): Bacteria > Actinomycetota > Coriobacteriia > Coriobacteriales > Eggerthellaceae > Rubneribacter > Rubneribacter avistercoris. The sequence continues at coordinate 9,117 of DXCU01000040.1, forward strand.
ATTGGGAGTCGGTGTAGAGCGTCACCTCGCAGGGGCTTTTCAGCACCTCGAGCGCCGCGATGGCCCCCAGAAGCTCCATGCGGTTGTTCGTCGTGCGCTCGAAGCCCCGCGAAAGCTCCTTCTCGTGCACGCGCCCGTTGCGGTCCACGAAGCGCAGAACGGCCCCGTAGCCGCCCGGGCCCGGATTGCCCCGGGCCGCCCCGTCGGTGTAGATATCCACGCGAAGCACCGCTGCCCCTATCGGCGCTGGCTCGGGTGCTTCTGGAAGAAGTCGAAGCGCGGAGGGAGCTGGCGGATGCGATGGCGCCCCTCGGTGATCTCGCCGGCGCTGCACAGCTCGTCCACGTTGTCGAAGTCGTAGTTCCAGCTGAAGAAGTCGTCGAACTCGAAGCTCAGGTAGTCGCAGATCTTCTCGGTGCCCGCGGGCACCACCGGGTGCATGAGCAGCGTGGCCACGCGCAGCAGGTAAAACGAGTCGACAAGCACCTGGCGGCGGGCAGCCTCGTCCCCCTCGTTCTCAGCCGCGCGAATGCCGTCGGACCAGTGCTTGTTCGCCCACCGGATGAACTCGTCCATGATGGACATGACGGTGTGCAGCTCGACGCGGTGCATGACCGACTCGTAGGCGCGCATCGTCTCGTGCGCCTTGTCCAGCACCTCGGGCGACACCTTCCCCAAGGGCAAGTGGCCCTCGAAGCTTTTCTGGGCCTCGTAGAAGCAGCTGCGGGCCAGGCGGTTGAACACGTTGGTGAGCAGCGCGCCTTCCTTGAGCACCGGATCGGCCACGCGCGGATCGTCCAGCTCCTCGGGAGAGGCCAGGTAGGGCTTGGGCTTGAAGCCCACCGACTTCTGATCCAGCCCAAGCGCCAAAAAGTGGGCGCGCAGCTGCTCGACGGTGTAATGCTCCAGCAGCTCGTCGGCCGCAGGCGGCTTCACCGCGCCGGACGAGGAGGCCTTCTTGTCCCCGAACAGGATGTGGTGGTTGGCTATGAGCCTGGTCTGGCGGATGGGCCGGTCCGTGGGGCCGGGCGTCATGATGTCGCCGGGGCGCAGCGCCTCGATGAGCGCAGGCTGCGCCACGCCGTAGAAGTACAGGTTGTCCTGCCCGATGAACTGGTACACCTCGGCGTCCTCCGAGCACCACCAGTCGCGCCAGCTGCCACGCGGCAGACCCATCTGGTCGTTGACGGCCATGGTGAACGACATGGGCGCCCACAGGCTCTCGGGCCAGCACCACACGGTGAGCCCCTCCAGCCCGTCGATGACCGGAGCGGCCACGCCCCACTCGATGTTGCCCGTGATGCGGAAGGGCACGAGCGCCTTGCCCGTGCGGAAGCGGATGCCGGCGCGGGAAAGCGCCTCGCGCGCGGCGTCGCGGGCGTCGATGTCAAAGAACTCTATCTCGAAGCTCTGCTTGCCCTTCTCGGGCTCGCGCAGCTCATGCGGCGGCAGGTCGGCCGCAATGCCCTCGTAGGCGTCGCGCAGCTCGTTTTTGACGTAGATGACAGGCGGCGCCAAAAACTCCCTGAGCGTCTTGGGCACGATGGCGCGCACCTCCCGGTCGGCTTCGAGATCGTCGACGAACCCGCGCAAAAATCCCGCGAAGGAGGGCAGGTCGAAGTACCAGTTCTCCACAGGACGCATCTCGGGCACGGAGCCGGTGAGGGAGGACTTGGGCGCTATGAGGTCCTCGGGCGCGTAGCTGTGCCCTAGGTCGCACTCGTCGGCGTAGCCGTGCTCGGACTTGCATCCCTGGACCGGGCAGCGCCCCGTCACCTGCCGGCCGTTGAGGAACGTGCCCGCCTCCGCATCGTAGAACTGCAGCGTGCTGCGGCGCTGCAGATGCCCGTTCTCATGCAGCTTCTCTATGAACTTCTCGCTGATCAGCTGGTGCACGCTTCCTGCGTAGCCCAGGCCCGAGCCCTCGTATATGTCCAGGCTGATGCCGTAGGCTTCAAGCGTCGCCTTCTGCGCGTCGTGGTTCGCGCGCACGTACTCCTCTATGGTGCCGTCGAACTCGCCGGCCTCCACCAGCTTGCGGTAGCCCTCGTTGATGGGCGAGCCGAAGCAGTCCGTGCCGCTGATGAAACGCACGTTGTCCGTGCCTATGCGGTCGCGCAGAAAGCGCGCGAACGCGTCGGCCGGCACGAACACGCCGGCGATGTGGCCGAAATGCAGGGGCTTGTTCCCGTAGGGCATGCCCGCCGTGACGACGGCCCGCTTGGGCCAGGAGGGGCGTCCGCCCTTAGCGGATGACGTTGCCATCGCCGTCCAACTCCTTCAAGGCGTCGGCGATCCTCTCGACCGACGCGTTTTCGCTGTCCAGCATCATGAGGTCGAGCAGCCCGGAAAGGCTGTTCGAGGAGCTTTCCAAAGAAACCGTGGAGTAACGGGAGATCCCGGCAAGCTCGGCGGCCTTCTCCACCGCGTCCTCCTTGGTGCCCAGCTCGTCGGCCAAGCCGTTCTCGACCGCCTCCATGCCGGTGAACGTGAGGCCGGTGGCCAGCGCGCGCACCTCGTCCTCGGTCATGCCGCGACCTTCGGCGACGGCCTGGATGAACGTCTCGTTGATCTGGTCGACCATGTTCTGGTAGTAGGCGCGCTCCTCCTCGGTGAGCGGGCGCGTGCCGTAGCTGGAGTCCTTGCTGTCGGAGCTTGTGACGTTGTCCACGCTGATGCCCAGCTTCTCCAGCAACCCCGAAAGGTCGGTGATCTGCATGGCCGTGCCGATGGCCCCGATGGCCGTGGTCTTGGCCGTGAAGATGTAGTCGGCCTGGGACGATATCTCGTAGGCGGCGGACGCGTTCATGGACGCGCTGGACACCACCACCGGCTTTCCCGTCTCCTCGGAGAACTCGCGCACGTAAGCGGACATCTCCTCGCCCGCCGTCGCCGTGCCGCCGCCCGAATCGACGCGCAGCACCACGGCCTTGATGTGGGGGTTGTCGGCGGCGCGGTCCAGCTGCTCTTTCAGGCCCTCGGGAGAGCAGACGGTGCCGTCGTACTGGATGGCGCCGTCGATGTCGATGACCCCCACGGCGTCGGAAGAAAGGAGGTCCGCATCGGAGACCGCGGAGGCGCCGAAAGACCCCATGGACGAGGACATGACGGACGTGCATGACCACATACCCATGGCCATCAGGGCAAACACCAACACCACGGCCACCAACGCCACAATCCACCCCCGGCTCTTCTTGGGCGGCGCGGGCTGGTAGGCGTAGGGTGCGCCAACCGGGGGCGCGGGCTGGGCAGGCGGCTGCTGCCACACCTGCTGCTGCCAATTGCTGTTGTCTTGGGACATCGGCCCTCCTTGGACGGGGTCGGTACTCAACGGCTCTCATGCGCTGCGGGGCCGCGCTCGAAAGCGCGGCTCCGCACGGTTCGCTCCATTATAGAACGACTCGCCTCCGCTTCGGTGACGGCGGCGTGACAAATGCCTTTTAGAACTCCACGATGCCGTCGTTTTTGGTGTGCTGGGCCTTTTTGGCGGTGCGCACCAAGAACTCCTGGTTCGTCTCGGTCTGCTTGAGCGACTTGATGAGCATGTCCATGGCTCGCTCGGTGGAGTTGGTGTTGGCCAGGATGCGGCGCACGGCCCAGATGAGGGGCGCCTCCTGCGGATCGAGCAGCAAGTCCTCCTTGCGCGTGCCGGAGGCCACCGGATCGATGGCCGGGAAGATGCGCCGGTCGGCCAGGTTGCGGTCAAGCTTAAGCTCCATGTTGCCGGTGCCCTTGAACTCCTCGAAGATGACTTCGTCCATCTTCGACCCTGTCTCCACCAGCGCCGACGCCAAGATGGTGAGGCTGCCGCCACCCTCGATGTTGCGCGCGGCGCCCAAAAACTTCTTCGGCGGGTAGAGCGCCGTGGAGTCCACGCCGCCCGACAGGATGCGGCCCGACGCCGGCTGCGCCAGGTTGTAGGCACGCGCAAGGCGCGTGAGGCTGTCCAGCAAGACGACCACGTCCTTGCCGCATTCCACAAGGCGCTTCGCGCGCTCGATGACAAGCTCCGACACGGCGATGTGGTTCTCGGTGGGCATGTCGAACGTGGAGGAGATCACCTCGCCTTTGATGGAGCGCTGCATGTCCGTGACCTCTTCGGGGCGCTCGTCCACAAGCAGGCACATGAGGTGCACCTCGGGATTGTTGGCGCTGATGGAGGCCGCGATATCCTTCAAGATGGTGGTCTTGCCGGCCTTCGGGGGACTCACGATCAGGCCGCGCTGCCCCTTGCCGATGGGGCTCACCAAATCGATGACGCGCGCGGTGACGGTGTTCTTGCCGTGCTCCATGGTGAGGCACTCGTCCGGGTACACCGGCGTGAGGTCGCCGAAGCGCACGCGGTTGCCCAGCTCCTCTGCGGGCACGCCGTTGACGGACGTCACCTTCTGGATGGCCGCGTACTTCTCGTTCTCGCGCGCCGGGCGCGTCTGGCCGGCCACAAGATCGCCCTTGCGCAGGCCGTTGCGGCGGATGGTGGACAAGCCCACGTAGCAGTCCGATTCGCTGGGCAGGTAGCCCTGCGTGCGAAGGAAGCCGTAGCCGTCGGCGAGGATGTCCAAGATGCCCGACACCTCGATGAAGCCCTCGGCCTTCACGCAGGCGGCGAACACGGCCTCCACAAGCTCGGCCTTCTTCAGGCCCGTCACGTCCAGCTCCAGCTCGGCGGCCTTCGCGCGCAGCTCGGCCACCTTGAGCTTGGCCAGCTCCTCGCGCGACACGCTGGGCTGCACCTCGCGCGGACCCTGGTTGCCGTGCTGGCGGCGCTGGCGGCGCGGACCCTGGTTGCCGTTGCCGCCGTTTTGCTTCTGCCGGTTGCCGTTTTGCTTCTGGCGGCCGCCCTGGCCCGGCCCGCCTTTGCCGCCCTGGGCCTGACGCTTGCCCTGCCCGGCGCTTTGGGAGGTGTCCTTGCCCGGCGCCTTCACGGACTTGCGGGGAGTGCGCGCCTGCCTCTCGGGACGCTCCGCCGCGCCCTCCGCCTTCTCGGAGCGGTCGGCGGAGGCAGCCTTGGCCTTGGACGACTTCGCCCCCGTGCCGACGGAACGGCGCCGGCGCGGAGCGGGTGCTGCGGCCTCGGGCGCCGCCTCGGTCGATGCAACGTTTTCGCTCATGCGTTCTGCACTTTCTCCCAGTCCTTCATGAAGGCGTCCAAGCCGCGGTCGGTCAGCGGGTGCTGGACCATCTTCTTGAGCACGGCGAACGGCACCGTGGCGATGTCGGCTCCCATGAGGGCGGCCTGCGTCACGTGGTTCGCGCTGCGGATGGACGCGGCGATGATCTCCACCTGCTCGTGGTTCACGGTGCTTTCGGAGAAGTCGTAGCCGCCGATGGCCGACACCACGTTGGACAGCTGCTCGAGGCCGTCTTCGGAGATGTCGTCGAAGCGGCCCACGAACGGGCTGATGTAGCGGGCGCCGGCACGCGCGGCCAAGATGGCCTGCGGCACGCTGAAGCACAGCGTCATGTTGACGGGGATGCCCTCGTCGGCGAGCGTGCGCGTGGCGGCCAGGCCCTCCACCATCGTCGGCACCTTCACCACCACGTTCGGGGCGATCTCGGCCAGCTCGCGGCCGTCGCGCACTATCTCCTCGCGCGTCATGGCCACGCTCTCGGCGGAAACCGGCCCGTCCACGATGTCGCAGATGCGCTTGATGTGGTTGTGGAAATCGGACAGCTTGCCGCCCGTGCGCGCGTACAGCGTGGGGTTCGTGGTCACGCCCGCAAGGGCGCCCCAGCTTGCCGCCTCCTCGATCTCGTCCAGGTCGGCGGTGTCAAGAAAAAACTTCACCCAATCCTCCTTATGCGTAGGCTTTCCAGTGGGAAGCGCGCGGAAGCGCGCAAGGGTCACAGGTTGAAATGCAATGCGATGGGGTTTCTTTCTTGGAAGACAAAAAGGAACTTATCGGCCATGGTAGCGCATGATCGCGCGCGATTCAAGCCGAAAGCCCTGCCCAATCGTGTAGTTGCGATGGAGGATGGCGCAGGAGGCGCAAGGCGGGGAGCGCTGCGGGAAGCGCGGGCGGAGGGCGGCGCGCGGGATGCACGCGCACGCGCGAGCCGAGCGCGCAAGGCGGGGCCGCAAAGCCCCCTTACGCCTCCGGCGCAAGCGCGCGGTAGAAGCAGGAGCGCGCGCCGGTGTGGCAGGCGGGGCCGGCGGGATGCACGAGGGCCAGCAGCGCATCGGCATCGCAGTCGTAGCGCAGCTCCACGATCTTCTGGACGTTTCCCGAGGTGGCGCCCTTGTGCCAGAGTTCTTGCCGGCTGCGGCTCCAAAACACCGTCTCGCCGCGTTCAAGCGTGAGCGCAAGCGACCTTTCGCTCATCCACGCCATCATGAGCACTTCGAGCGTGCCCGCATCCTGCACGATGCACGGGATAAGGCCCTGGTCGTTGTAAGCGAGCTTGGAAAGATCCACGACGAGTCCTCCTACAGTCTGACGGGAATGCCCTGGGCGCGCATGTGCTCCTTCACCTGGCGCACCGAAAGCTCGCCGAAGTGGAACACGCTCGCGGCCAGCACGGCGTCGGCCTCGCCCTCCAGGATGCCCTGCGCGAAGTGCTCAAGCTTGCCCACGCCGCCGCTTGCGATGACGGGGATGTCCACGGCGCGCGCAACCGCGCGGGTGAGCGCGCAGTCGAAGCCCTCGCGGCTGCCGTCGCGGTCCATGCTGGTGAGCAGTATCTCCCCCGCCCCGCGCCGAGCGGCCTCACGCGCCCAGGCCACGGCGTCGATGCCCGTGGCCACCCGGCCGCCGTGCACGTAGACCTCCCATTTGTCGCCCGCGCCCGCAACGTGCTTCGCGTCGATGGCGCACAGGATGGCCTGGCTGCCGAACGCGGCGGCCGCGCTCGTGATGAGCTCCGGATTGGCCACGGCGGCCGAGTTCACCGACACCTTGTCGGCGCCGGCGGCGATCATCGTGCGGATGTCGGCCACGCTGCGAAAACCCCCGCCCACGCAGTACGGCAGGTGCAGCTGCTCGCTCGCGCGGCTGGCCAGCTCCACCGTGGTGGCGCGGTCGTCGCTTGTGGCCGTGATGTCGAGGAATATCACCTCGTCGGCGCGCTCCTCGTCGTAGCGCTGCGCAAGCTCGATGGGATCGCCCGCGTCGCGCAGGTTCACGAAGTTGACGCCCTTGACCACGCGCCCGTCCTTGACGTCCATGCAGGGGATCACGCGTTTGGCTAGCATTGCACCGCCCTTCTCTCGTTTCGATGTCGAACAGATCCGGCCAGGTCGGCGAGAAGCGTCGGCCCGCCTCGTCGGCCGTCAGACCGACGAAACCCCCATCCCGCAGGGGTTCGCGGCCACGGCGGCCGCGTCGGCGGCACGGGTGGCCTCCTCGCAGGCGCGCACGCCCTCGGCCACCGAAAGCGCGCCTTCGTACACGGCACGCCCTGCGATGACGCCCTCTATGCTGCCGGCAACCTCGCCAAGCCGCTCAATATCGCGCACGCCGGCCACACCGCCCGAGGCGATCACCGGGCGCCCGAACGCTTCCGCCATGCGCACGTACGCCTGCGGATCTATGCCCGTCTGCATGCCGTCGCGCGCGATGTCGGTGTACACGAGGTGCCGAAACCCCAGCTGCGCCACATGGCGCGCCAGCTCCTCGGCCGCCACGCCCGCACCCTCGCGCCAACCCGCCACGGCCACCTCCCCGCCCTTCGCGTCGATGCCGGCCGTGAGCAACGCGCCATATTCTGCCACGGCGGCCTCGGCAAACGCAGGGTCGGCTACAAGCGAGGTACCCAGCACCACACGCGAAACACCCGCATCGGCCAAGCGCGCTACGGTGTCAAGCGAACGGATGCCGCCGCCCACTTCCACTTTGAGCAGGGTCTTTCGCAAAATGCGCTCGATGATGGCGATATTTTCCGGCATGCCCGAGCGCGCTCCGTCAAGATCCACCACGTGCAGCCACAAGGCTCCCTCTTCCTCGAACGCCTGCGCTTGGGCAGCGGGATCATCGTGATAGACCGTCACGCGATCGTAGTCGCCCTTGGCAAGCCGGACGGCCTTGCCCCCTAAAATATCAATGGCTGGAAGCAGATGCACGGCGCTCACGCCCCTTTCACAATAGATACGAAGTTACGCAGCAGCTGCGCGCCGGCATCTGAGCTTTTCTCCGGATGAAACTGCACGCCGAATGCAACATCCCCGTACTGCACGGCACTCGGAAAGGCCACGCTGTGCGTTGTTTCCCCAATGACGAACGGCCCCGATGGCGCGATATAACCATGCGTGAAGTAGAAATACTCACCAGGGGCAATACCCGCGAACAGCAAAGGAGGGAAGTTCGCGGCGTCGAGTGGTTCCGTCGGCTGACAAGTCGGCGGAACCACCGTGTTCCAACCAACGTGGGGAATTTTGTAAGTAAGACCTTTTGCATCAACGCGAGGCATTTTGGTCACCACGCCCGGTAGCACGGCCAAACCGTGGGCGTTGCGAGAGGACGCTTCGTCATCCTCGTCAGGCGCGCCTTCTACGCCTTCTTCAAACAGCAGATGCATCCCCAGGCAAATACCAAGGAACGGCACGCCATCCGCAATGCGGCGACGGATGACGTCGGTTTGCCCGAGCGCCGCCATGGTGGCAGCCGCGTCGGCAAACGCACCCACGCCTGGCAACACCACAGCATCAGCCTGCGCAATAGCAACAGGGTTGTCGGTAACACACACCTTGCCCCCCGCCGCTGCAAGACCGCGCTCGACGCTTTTGAGGTTTCCTTTGTGGTAATCGACAACAGCAATGCGCGGGGCCATTAGAGCGCGCCCTTCGTGCTGGGTAGCGCGTTACCCATGCGCGGATCGGGTTCCACCGCCTCGCGCACAGCGCGCGCGACAGCCTTAAACACGGCTTCCACCATGTGGTGCGCGTTTTCGCCCGCCAAGCTGCGCACATGCAGCGTCACACCCGCAGCGGTCGCAAACGCGATAAAAAACTCTTTAGCCAAAGACGCGTCGAACGCCCCTATCATCACGGACGGCACATCCACATCCCAGTGCAACTGCCCACGTCCCGACACGTCAACAGCCGCCAGCACCAGCGCCTCGTCCATAGGAAGCACAACAGAGCCAAACCGGCGAATACCGCGCTTATCGCCAAGCGCCTGGCTAAAAGCCTGCCCTAGCACAATGCCGGTGTCTTCCACCGTGTGATGCCCATCAACCTCCAGGTCGCCTTTGGTGCATACCTCCAGGTTGATGAGACTATGCCGCCCCAACGCCGTCAGCATGTGGTCAAAGAAACCGATGCCCGTCTCCACCTCTGTGAGGCCGGTGCCGTCCAAGTCCACCGACACCTTCACCTCGGTCTCGCGCGTTAGTCGCTCAACCTCCGCGACGCGCGAACGAGTTTCCTGAACCATCGTCACTCCCCCTCTTCCACAACCTCGCGCAACGCGCGCAGGAAGCGATTGTTCTCATCCGGCGAACCGATGCTCACGCGCAGGCAATTCTCTAGGCGTGGCGCGCGAGAGAAGTCGCGCACGAGCACACCGCGCGCATAGAGGTCCTCCCATACGCCAGACGCACCCTCCATGCGAACCAACACAAAGTTCGCATCCGACGGAAACACTTCCACACCTGGAATGTGCGCAAGCTCGCGCATCACGCGCTCGCGTTCTGTGATGGTAAGCGCAATGCCGTCGGCGAACGAGGCGCGGTTTTGACACACCACACGGGCAATAGCCTGCGACACCGCATCCACCGAATATGGCTGACGCACCTTCACCAACTCCTGGATCACCTCAGGATCCCCCAAGACATAGCCCATGCGCGCACCCGCAAGCCGGTACGCTTTCGAAAACGTACGCAGCACCAGCAGATTGCGGTGCTCGGCAAGCAGCGGCACCACGCTGCGTCCTGAAAACTCACCATACGCCTCGTCCACAAAAACGAGGGCATCGGTCGCATCCAGAAGCTCGCGCACAAACTCTTCGGGCACGCACTGCCCGGTAGGGTTGTTGGGGCTGGTCAGAATGATGCAATCCACATCTCCCTGCGAAACGCGCGCAAGAACCGCCTGCTCGTCTAGGGAAAAATCCTCCCTGCGCGGCACGTTCACCACCGTCGTGCCCGTAAGACGCGCGTTGGCCTCATAGACCGAAAACGTAGGCGGCAGGTTCAAAAACGTGCGACCCGGCCCGCCCCAGGCAAGAGCCACGTTGAACAGCAGCTCATCGCCGCCATTGCCCACCAGCACCTGATCGCGAGCAAGCCCGAACTCCTGCGCCAGCGAATCGCGCACTTCATTGGCCAGAGGGTCGGGATAGCGGTTGAGCGGCACGGCTTCCACCGCACGCGCGATCTCGCGGCGAAGGGCCTCATCCACTTCCCACGGGCTTTCATTTGCCGAAAGCAGGGCGTCAGCCGGCAGGTACTTCGGGTCGTAGGGCTCCATGCCCGCCAGCTGGGGCGCGGCGGGACGCACGCTACGCATCGGCCCCACCGCCCGACGCCGCGTCGCCGGCCTCCATGCCGAACACGCTGCCGGTCTCAAGCAGGTTCTTGCGCATCTCCACGCTCTTGGCGTGCGCCCACAGCCCCTCGTGCGCGGCTAGGTCCATGACCGCCCGGGCGTCGCGGGCGAGCGCGGCGGAGGAGTACTGGATGACGCTCGACTTCTTCACGAACTCGTCCACCGAAAGCGGCGAGGCGTAGCGCGCCGTGCCGCCCGTGGGCAGCGTGTGGTTCGGGCCGGCCACGTAGTCGCCCACCGCCTCGGGCGTCCACGCGCCCAGGAAGATGGCGCCCGCGTTGCGGACGGCGCCCAGCAGGTCAAGCGCATGGTCTACGTGCAGCTCCAGGTGCTCTGGAGCAATGACGTTCACCGCTTCCATCGCCTGTTCCATGGTGTTGCATACCACAATGAGTCCCTGATCGGCCAGGGAGGCAGCCGTAATCTCGGCACGGGTGGACGAGGCGAGATGCCGCTGCACCATGCGCTCCACCGCATCGGCGTAGTCCTCGTCGAAGGTGACCAGGTAGCACGCGGCCAGCGGGTCGTGCTCGGCCTGCGCCATAAGATCGATAGCCACCAACGCCGGGTCCGCCGTAGCGTCGGCCACCACGCACACCTCGGAGGGGCCGGCGATCATGTCTATGCCCACGTCCCCCGACACAATCTTTTTTGCCGCCGCCACATAAGCGTTGCCGGGGCCGGTGATTTTGGCCACGGGGGCGATGGATTCCGTCCCGTACGCGAGCGCGGCCACCGCCTGGGCGCCCCCCACCGTGTAGATCTCGGTGACGCCCGAGATGCGGCACGCCTCCAGGATGGCCGCGTCCACCCCGCCGTCGGGCGCGGGCGGCGTCACACACACGATGCGCTCCACGCCCGCCACCGCAGCGGGCAGCGCGTTCATGAGGACGGTGGAGGGGTAGAGCGCGCGCCCGCCCGGCACGTAGATGCCCACGGATTCCAGCGGCTCCACTTTAGAGCCCACAAGCGCGCCGTCCTCGCGCACGGAAAACCAGCTCTGCTGACGCTGGCGCTCGTGAAAGTCGCGGATCTGGTCGGCGGCCTGGCGCAGCGCGCGCACCGTGGCCTCGCTCACCAGCGATCCCGCCTCGGCAAGGGCGGCAAGCGGCACGCGGAAATTCTCCACCTTCACGCCGTCGAAGCGCTCGGTGTACTCGCGCAGCGCGGCGTCGCCCCGCGCGCGCACGTCCTCGATGATGTCGGTTGCCGCGGCCAGCGCCTGCGCGTTGAACGCGCCTGTGCGCTTGAGGTGGGCGTTTGAGAAGGCCTCGCCCGGTTGGAGGATGACACGACGCATGGCTTACTCCTGTTCTGCTTCGATGCCGCTTGCGGGGGCCTGCGCGGCCCCGGCGAGCGCCTGGGTCAATTGTACGATACGCGCGTCCGTGCGAAACGCGCAAGCGTTCGCGAAGAAGCGGGCGGTGGATGACAGCACCTCTTCGACCACCACGAGGTCGTTCTCGCGCAACGTGGTGCCGGTGGCCGTGATGTCCACGATGCGCTCGGCCATGCCCGTGAGCGGCGCCAGCTCGATGTTGCCGTGGAGCTTCACCACCTCCACCTGCGTGCCGGTCCCCGCGTAGTGGGCCTGCGTGATGCGCGGGTACTTCGTGGCCACGCGGATGGAGCCGCGCTCGCGCAAACGCGCGGACACCGCTTCAGCAGCACCGGCAGGTTCGGCCACCACAAAGCGGCATGCGCCAAACCCTAAGTCCACCAGCTCCACCACGCCTGCATCGGCCTCCAAAAGCGAATCCTTGCCGCAGATGCCGCAGTCGGCCGCGCCCAGCGCCACGAACACGGGCGCGTCGGTGGGCCGCACGATGACGTAGTCCACGCCGGGGTTGCTGATAATAAGCTGGCGACCAGGATTTTCCAGACCGGTCACATCCAAGCCCGCAGTGGCGAGCGCCGCTATGGCGTCAGCGTTCAGCGAGCCTTTGGGGACCGCAATGCGCAACGGCCGATCGACAGCGTCGGCGGGCCGGGCTGCGGCGGCCATGGCCTGTTCCAGGAAAAACGCAAACCCGGCAGCAGGGCGCGCTTCGCCGTAAGCGGCCGCCATATTATCGTAGCGCCCGCCACTGCCCAGGGGCGCGCCCACCCCAGGAGCATAGGCCTCAAACACGATGCCCGTATAATAGTCAAACGAACTCATAATGGAAAAATCCACCAACACGCAGTCGGCCAGACCGGCTTTGGTGAGCAGATCGAACGTGTGCGCCAGGTCGTCAAGGCCGTCCTCGCAGCCAAGCGGAGCCACAAGCGCGCGCACCTCCTCAATTGCTTCCCGCCCACCGCGAATACGCGGCAAGGCGCGAATAGCCGCAGCGAATACCGGAGGCACCGATGCGCGGACAGCGTCTGCGCCAGGAAGAAGGTCATCCAGTTCTGGTTCTGCGCCATGAGGGCCGGTCAAGCGATCAAGTTCAACGAAGTTAGAGGCGTGATACGCTCCGAGCACCCGGTTTTTCCACCACGTCGGCGCCCCGCTGGCTTCCAACAGTGCGCGCAGCACTCCCACCGTGGCAAGCGCCAAGGTACAGTCGCGCACCCCTGCAAGCGAGAGCGTTTCGGCCAGAAGTCCCACCACCTCAGCATCGGCCTCGGGGCCTGATTCCCCTATGCACTCAATACCGATCTGCGTTAACTCGCGCGCTGCCGCCTGCAGTTTTGCCTCAGCCTCGCGAAACACCCGCTGCGTGTAGCGTAGACGCAGCGACTCGATCTGCCCCGCAAAACGCGTGGCGGCCATGCGCGCCACCTGCAGCGTCACGTCAGGGCGCATAGCCAGAAGATCTCCCTGAGAATCGAAGAACTTAAACGGGGAAACTGGCAGGTGGCCTCCCGCCCGCATAACATCCATCGCCTCAAGCGTGGGCGTTTCAATGGGAGCGTACCCACGCGCATCGAGGCAGTCTTGCACCGCGCGCATAATAGCCTCGCGCTGACGCGCTTCGTCGCACAGCACATCCCGAAAGCCCGCCGGCGTCGCAACCTTCATAGCATCCTTCCTTCTTTTTCGAAGTCTATCTTGCCCGCCGCCTATTCGCAGCAGACGAAGCGACCCGCGCCGCTCGCCATCCGAGCGATCCGTGCCGTTCGTTGTCCGAGCAACCGTGCCGTTCGCTGCCCGAACGACCTGCGCCGCTTGCTGCTCGGTACTTTACCACAGTAGAGTACTAAAGCAAGGGGATTTTCATGATTTGCATCATTCTACGACAACGAAAGCGAGCGAGCGCGTCGCGGAATGCCCCGAGCAGCCATGGCGCGAGAGCGGTCAATCCACTAACGTCGAAGCTGACCGATTTCACACCAGGAAGAAAAGACAGAGAACCCTCCGGTGGCGAGAAATCACCGAAATCGGAAAGCGCGGCAACGCGAATGGACCCCTGTATCGTGCAGAGCGTCCACCGATCAGGCGTTTTTCCTTTTCTACGGAAAAGCGGGAGCGCACTATTTTCCGATTTCGGTGATTTCTCGCCACCGGAGGGCCTTCTCGCCGCCAAACCACCGTCGGCAAAAGCCCGCGCTCGCCGGATCTCGAACCGAGTCCCAGTCGAGTGATGCGGAAAGCACCGCAAAAAAGCACGTCGCCCCGACACGCCCTCGTTTGCCGAGGGGCATGCCGAGGCGACGACTGATGCAAGTCGATCGCCGGCCCGCAGGACGATCGCGTCGGACCTACCAGTCTTCCAAGCCGGCCAAGCTACGGCCCGCCACCAGGCCCAGCACCACGCAGGTGCTGATCGAGCTGCCGGTCATGTACTTGTCGCCCGTCACAGAGCGCGTGACAAGCTCGCCCACAGCGCGCAAACGGCCCCCGCCCACCGGCTGGTACCGCGCGTTCAGCACCTCGCACGAGGCGTTCACGTAAAAGCTCGAGGTCGTCGTGTACGACAGCACGGGGATGCCGCCGCGCGCGTAGAAGGGCGGCACTTCAAGCGGCATGAGCGACCCCGCCAAGGCTCCGGTGCTGGCGGGCGTGCGATGGATCACCGTGTCCACCCCGCCATTGTTCATGTCCTCGTTGTACTTCGCCAACGTGGCGGGCAGCTCGGGGGCGCCCATCTTCTCCGCCAGCTCTTCCACGCTGTCGGCCACGATGCACGTGTCTATGTTCGACTCGTTGACCGTGAACAGGTCATCCTCCCCCATCATGTCCTGCAGGCCCTGGTCCCACACCTGCCAGTTGAAGTACTTCCCGCACTCAGGGTTCTTTCCTTTGGCAAGCAAGGCCCGGGTGCGCTCTCCGCTCCACGCGCTCGACTCGTCCACGTAACGGAGGCCGTCCATATCCACGATGATGGCTCCGTACGTTCCCATAATCACCCCGTGGCCAGCCACCACGGGCTCCCTTGCGGGAACCCCCTCCACGGTGCTCTCGGCGTTGCGACCCCAAATGGCCCCGCCGATGTCCAACAGCGCGTAATGACCGGCACCCGTGTGCCCTTCGCACGAGAGCGCGTCGACGCCGCCCAAACCGGGGATGCATTCGTCCAAAAGGTCGGGGCATCGCGACATGCCGCCCGTGGCAAGCGCCACGCCCTTGCGCGCCTTCACCGCGATGGTCGCGCCCGAGGAATCTTTCGCACGCACGCCCACCACCATGTCGTTTCCATCCACGATGAGGTCGGTGAACTCGGTGTTGAGCAAAACAGTCGCTCCGGCCTGCTCGGCCCCCTCCAGCAAAGCCCGTTGCATCGCCGCCGGGTCGATGGTATGCACGCGGGGCGGCTCGATACCGTCGTAGGGAATGGGCGCGGGAAATTCGATGCCAAGGGATTTCAGCAGGTCGTAAGCATCGCGACTGTTGTCCACATAGGTCCGCACAACCTCCTCGCGATTGGCGTGACCGCTTCCGTAGGCGCACAAGCCCCACTCCATGATGGCGTCGAAGGCGAGGTCGGGATCGTCCTCTATGCCCGCCGCCTCCTGCTCGTCGGTGCCGACGGCGAAGTAGTTGCCCGCGCAAATGCACGTGGAGGACAGGTCGGTCATGTCGCGGCTTTCCAAAACGAGCACCTCGGCGCCCTCGGCCGCGGCCGCGTAGGCTACCGCGCTGCCCGCGCCGCCACCGCCGCACACCAGCACGTCGCACTCCATGTCCCAAGTCTGGGGCACGCCGTCGACCGCGACATCGCCTGCCGACTGCTCCGGGGAAACGGGCCCGCACCCCGAAAGCGCACCGGCTGCAGCCAAGCCGACGGCGCCTGCCCCTGCGAGAAAGCCCCTTCGGGACACCCTGGACGATGCGATTGCTCCGATCGATTGCCTCATGATCTTCCTCCTTGCTTCATGCGGTTGCGAAAACAACGCGACCATCGTAAGGGCGTTCGGAACGCACGATGCCCATAGCGCCCCTCATCACGGAAAGCGATAGCCGGGTATCGACATCCGATAGCGCAGACGGCACCGGATGCCGGAAGATCAGCCGGGGGTAGAATGGCAAGTTGCCGACCAATCGGCGGCGTTCGCCCGCGAAGGACGACCGCGCAAAAAGGGGCGACCGAGGAGGAACATGCACAAAAGCGGCGTCTCTGCGCTCGAAGCGGCAGAGAGACAGATCGTCGAAGCGTTGGGGAGCACCGAGTTCCGCAGCCTTTGGAGGAGGATGGAGCAACACTGGGTTTCGTGGGAAGAGTTCGAGGGCCTCACCATGCCAGCGGGGCTGGCGCGCGAACAGGTTTGGCGCATAGCCAACACCATACGCTCCCACGGCGCCAAAGACATGCCCTTCCCTCCCTACCTGGTGGAAGACGCCGGGGAAAGACTCTGGTACACCTCTACGACGAAGCTGCAGGAGAGCCTCCGTCGCATCTCCGAGCGATCGTTCAGAAATTCCCAGCTAAGCTGTGATCTGGCAAAGCGCGCCAAGTCCTCGGCCATCGCGCGCCTCATGGCTCCCGAAATGGCGGCCGTCCTTCGCCAGGACGGCCTGTGCATCGACGTCGAACGCGCACGCAAGCTCGCCGCCCACAAGCCCCCCCCCCCGCACTCTCGAAGAGCGCGTCTTCCTCCGCTTCGTCGAATCCTACGAAAACCTGCCGGAACGGATCGCGACGCGCGGGCTGATCGAGCTTCTCTGCGAAACGCTTTGGGAGGATGGAGTCGAGAGGGCCGAACCCCTTCGCCCTTGCGGCACATTCAACCGGTCAGTCTTCACAAGCGACTACGTGCTCGACCTCGTATGCGAGATGCACCGAGGGAGCGATCGCGCAACGGAGGGACTCCACCCCGTGCTCCAGGGCATGCAGTTCGAGATAACGCTGCAGAACCATCGTCCCCTGCCTGCCCTGAACGCATGCGTGGGTTTTCTGCTGCGTGCGATGTATTTCAGGGCGTCGAACTATCCGGCGCTCGAATACCTGGCGTTTTGCGAAGCAGTCCAACGCTGTCGCGAGGGAACCTACGACAGCGGGCGCTTCCCCCGCCCCATCCTGCCCGATCACGATCGCATTCGAAGCGGGGCACCCGGATACGACTGCACCGGCGACCAGGAATTCATCCTAAGCGTGTGCGAAATCGAATTGGACCGCCTCGAAAGGTGCATGCATTCGCTCGTATTTCACGAAAGCGTTTTTGAACAGGCTCTTTCAACCGCACGAGAACTCAACGGGCGACAGCGCTCCCTGCTTTTGGACATGATAGTCAATCCTTACGAGGAGACGAGCATAAAAGACTACCGCAAGCGGTTCTCCGTGGCGTACTCGACAGGCCACGACGATCTCGCAGACCTCGCAGATCGTGGGTACCTCGTTCGGATCGATCAAAAGCGGGCGCTCACCTACCTGCCAGGACCGCGCTTGGCAGAGGTGGCGAGAAAGGCGATCGAAGGCCGAAACGGGAATCGATCCGAGGAACTCTGCTCGAACGGCGAGGTGCGCCCCTAGAACAGCGAGAACTGCTGGGGCTCGAAGGCGTACTCGCAAACGACCTCGCCCTTCAGAAGCTCAACCTCATGCGACTCCCACTCCTTGACGGACGTGGCGTAGCAGACGCCGTTCTGCTCGAACACGAGCACGCCCCCCACCATGCCCGCGCAGCGCCCGCCGCACTCGCCGTCATGCCCCTCGGGAACCTGCAGGTCGCGCACGTCGGGCGAAGGACCGCCGAAATACAGCGACGAGAGGTCGCGCACCTCCTCGGGCGCGAAGCCCGCCTGCGCCACCGCGTCCACAGCGCCCAGGCGCGCCGCCGCCTCGTCAAGCACGCGCGCGGCTTCGGCCGCGTCGTAGGGCTCTTCCACCAGCAGCTTCGTTTTCAAAGAGGCGCGCATCGTCTCCAAAACGCCCGGCTGGGCGCACAGGGCGGCCTCCAGCTCGCGCGCCGCGTCGGCGTTGGGGAACCGGCCCACGATGCGCGCGGCGCGCGCCCCCTGCTCAAGCAGCCGCTCGATGCCTCGCGTCTCACTGGAGATGCCCGCCTTCACGTGCAGCGGCGAGAAGTACGCCAGATACGCGAAGTGCGGCGTGAGGTTATAGGCGCGCTGCTGGGCGGACACGAAGTCCGCGTAGTAAAACGACGGGTTGAAGCCCGTCGCCTCCACGCAGGCCGGGCACATGGTGTCCTTCGCGTCGGGCAAAAGCTCCACGTTCAGGGGGCACACGCTGCGCTCGTGCGTTTGCAGGTCGAACCGACCCACGCAGCGCCGGCGCGGCAGGCGCCGAAGCGAGAACGTCTCGCCCAGCACCGGGAAGCGCACCTGCTCCCCACGCTCGACGTCGTTGATCAGAAGATACGGACCGGACGCGTCGAAGCCGTGGCCCGCCAGCACGGCCGTCCGGCCGCCCAGAAGTCGTGTCATGTCGTTCACCTCGTATACCGGGAAAATCGTCGTTCGCTGTTTCGCGATAATGATACCGCACGAAGAGCATACGCGCGAGGGTCACGCGGCGAACGGAGCCAATCCACGCAGGGGATTCAACCGGGATTCAATCGGGTCGCAGCACAGATCGCAACGAACCGACGCCTCAACGGAGGCGCATAAGGCGGCGATCACCCCGCCTGCATCTGCTGCACGGCCTGCGACATGCTCCACGACGCCCACACGGCCGCCGCCACCAACACGGTGGCCAGCACCTTCGCCGCCACATGCCAGTCGCTTCGCCAAGCCAGCACAATCCCCGCCGGCCAGAACACCACCAGCAAAAACACGATCCAAAATGTTTGATCGTACCATTTCCTGGAATCGGGCGCGCCGGCGAGGTTGTCGGCGCCGCCCCTCAAGTCGCGCCGCTGCCAATCGCCCGGGCGCTTTTCGTCGTCGGTCATCGTCTGGGCTCCTCTCCCCGAAAAACGCGGGCGGCGGAAAACCCCGCCGCCCGCATGCCGCCGCGCTGCCTCACTTCAACCCGACGTTGTCGGTGTCCAGCGCTTCGTCCAGGTACTCCTGCACCGGCGGCTCGCCGTAATTCTTAAGCTCCTCGGTGTGCCAGCACTCGGTGGCCGGCAACCCCTCGATGCTCTCCGCCAAAAACACCGGATCCTCGCCCCGCTTGCGCTGGGCCGTGTAGTCGTCGAGCGCGCGCAGGGCCCATTTGCCCAGAAGCAGGATGGACACCAGGTTCACTATGGCCATAAATCCCATGGTGATGTCCGCGAAGTTCCAGGCCAGCGTGAAGTTGTTCAGGCAACCCACCATGATGGCCACCAGGCAGGTGACGCGGAACACCGTGAGCGCCGCCGTGCTCTTGGTGATGAAGCGGATGTTGCCCTCGGCGTAGAAGTAGTTGCCGATGAGGCTGGAGAACGCGAACGCGAAGATGGCGAACGTGACGAAGTGGATGCCCATCTCGCCCACGCCCGAGTTCACGGCCATCTGCACGAGCGGCATGCCGTTGAGGTCGCCGAAGGTGTTGCCGGACTGCACGTAGAAGATGAGCACCATGAACGCCGAGCACGTGCAGATGACGAGCGTGTCGATGTACACCGACAAGCTCTGCACGAGGCCCTGCTTGGCCGGGTGCGACACGCTGGCCGTGGCGGCGGCGTTGGGGGCCGAGCCCATGCCGGCCTCGTTGGAGAACAGGCCGCGCTTGATGCCCAGCATGACCACCGATCCGGCGAAGCCGCCGAAGATGGCCTGGAAGTCGAACGCCGAGGCGAAGATCACCGAGAACACCTCGGGGACAAGCCCGATGTTCATGACGGTGATGACGACGGCCAGCCCGATGTAGGCGACGGCCATGACGGGCACGATGATGGAGGTGATGACGCTGATGCGCTTCGACCCGCCGAAGATGACGAACGCCGTCATCACCACGAGCACGATGCCCAAGCCCACCGCCGTGCCGTTGGTGGCGTAGTCGGGAATGTAGTACTCGAGCGCGCTCGCCATGTTGAACGCCTGCAGGCCGTTGAAGCCGTAGGCGTAGCAGATGATGAGCAGGACGGCGAACAGCACGCCGAGCCAGCGCTGGCCCAAGGCGCGCTCGATGTAGTACGCCGGACCGCCGCGGAACTCGCCCTCCTTGCCGCGCACCTTCCAGATCTGCGCGAGCGTGGACTCGACGAAGGCCGACGCCGCGCCCACCACGGCCATGGCCCACATCCAGAACACCGCGCCGGGGCCGCCCGTGGCCACCGCCGTGGCGATGCCGGCGATGTTGCCCGTGCCCACGCGGCTGGCGGTGGACACCATGAGCGCCTGGAACGACGAGATGGAGCGGCTGCCCTCCACATGCTTGCGCTCGGTGAGCTGCGTGAACATGTCCTTGATGTAGCGTATCTGCACCGCCTTCGTGCGGACGGTGAAGTAAATGCCCGTGAACACGAGCAGGATCACCAGGATGTAGGTGTACAGAAAGTCGCTGATCTGGCCGGTGACGCCGATGAGCAGTTCGTTGAAGTCCACAGGACCCCCTTCCTCCGATCTTGATGGAGAAATCCTATCAGAAACGCCGATCAAGTTCGACGGCAATTTGCGAGCTTTCGCCCCGCAGCGCCCTACCCCAGCTTCTTCGCCAAAAGCTCGTTGATGACCTTCGGATTGCCCTGGCCGCGCGTCTGCTTCATGCACTGGCCCACGAAAAAGCCGATGAGGCCCGTCTTGCCGCCGCGGTACTGCTCCACCTTGTCGGGGTTGGCGGCCAGCACGGCGTCCACCACGGCTTCGATGGCCCCAGCGTCCGACACCTGCCGCATGCCGCGCGCCTCCACGATGGCCGCAGGGTCCGCATCCTCGTCGAGCACGGCGGCGAACACCTCTTTGGCCTGCTTGGACGATATGGCGTCCTCCGCCACCAGGCGCATGAGCTTAACGGCGCGCGCCGGCGTGAGCGGCGACTCCTCAAGGCGCGCGCCGGCGTCGGCGTTGAGCCATGCGGTCACGTCGTTGATGACGAGGTTGGCCACCGGCTTGGCCAGCTTGGCGGCGTCGGCCCCGGCAAGCCCCATGCATTCCTCGAAAAACGCCGCCGTTGCGCGATGCTCCACCAGATGCCGCGCGTCGTAGGCGCTCAGGCCGAAGTCGCGCTCGAAGCGATCCGCCTTCTGATCGGGCAGCTCGGGCAGCTTGGCCCGCACGCCCTCTATGAACTCGTCGGTCAGGTTGTAGGGCGCCAGATCCGGCTCTGGGAACAGGCGGTAGTCGTCGGCCGTCTCCTTCACGCGCATGACGATGGTGCGCTTGGCCGAGGGGTCCCAATGCCTCGTCTCCTGGTAGATTTGGCCGCCCTCCTCCAGCACCTCGGCCTGGCGGCAGATCTCGTACGCCAGCCCGTCATGGAGGTTCTTGAAGCTGTTCATGTTTTTGAGCTCGGTCTTCACGCCGAACTCCTTGGATCCTCGACGGCGCAGGCTCACGTTGCCGTCGCAGCGCATGCTGCCCTCCTCCATGGAGCAGTCCGAGATGCCGATGGCCAGGTAGATCTGGCGCAGCTTCTGCATGAACAGGCGCGCCTCCTCGGGCGTGCGCAAATCGGGCTCGGTGACCAGCTCCGTGAGCGGCGTGCCCGCGCGGTTGTAGTCCACAAGCGAGTGCGTGGCACCCGCGATGCGGCCCTCGCCGCCGCCCACGTGCACCATCTTGCCCGCGTCCTCCTCCATGTGGATGCGCGTGATGCCCACGTGCGCCACATATCCGTCCGCCGTGCGCGTGACGTTGCCGCGGCTCTCGCCAACCTCAAGGCCGTCCAGATCGACGCGCTCTTTGGCGGCGGGGCCGTCGACGTCCAAGTCAAGATGGCCTCGCATGCAGAAGGCCACAGGGCCCTGCGTGGTCTGGAAGTTCTTGGACATGTCGGGGTACATGTAGGTTTTGCGGTAGAACATCGAATGCTTCTCGATGTCGCAGTTGGTGGCCAGGCCCGCCAGCACGATGGACTCGATGGCGGCCCGGTTCGGCACGGGCAGCGCGCCCGGAAGCCCCAGGCACACGGGACAGGTGTGCGTGTTGGGCTCGGCGCCGAACTCCAGCTTGCAGCCGCAGAACATCTTAGTGTCGAGCGTGGTGAGCTCGGCATGGATCTCCAGGCCGATGACGGCCTCCCAATCTTTAAGGACCTCTTCCAGCTTGCGCACGGTTACTCACCCGCCTTTTCCACCTGAGCCGGGGCGCCCTCGGCGGCGCCCGGTCGCTCGGACAGTCCTGACTCGCGCGAACAGCCCACCGGGCTGTTCGGCTCGTGCGGAACTCGCTTGGTGGGCGCCGCCGAGGGCGCCCCTGCCGTTGCGAGTCCGGGCAGATCGACGCCTGGAACCGCATCCGCGGCGTCGGGAATGGCTGCGGGAGCCTCGGGGGTTTTGCCTTCGCAGAAGAGGGGGGCTATGGGGGCGGGGCCGTAGACCGCCTCCAGCGCAGCGGCCACGCGCAGCATGTTCTCGTCTTTGAACTGCGGGGAGATGAGCTGCACGCCCACGGGCAGGTTCGTGTCGGCGCCCAGGCCCACGGGCATGCTCATGCCGCCGTTGCCCGCGATGTTGATGGAGATGGTGAACATGTCGGACAGGTACATCTCGGTGGGGTCGGACACCTCGCCGAACCGAAACGCCGTGCGCGGCGCCACCGGCGCCAGGATGCAGTCCACCCGCTCGAAGGCGCGCACGTAATCCTGCGTGATGAGCGTGCGCACCTGCTGGGCGGGATAGTAGTACGTCTCGTACACGCCCGCGGACAGAAGGTAGCTTCCCAGCATGATGCGGCGGCGCGCCTCGGGGCCGAAGCCCTTCGCGCGGCTGGCCTCGTACTGGCCGCCCAAATCCGCATGGCCGGGATCGCAGTAGCCGTAGCGCACCGAGTCGAAGCGCGTCAGATTGGAGAACGCCTCGCACGGCCCCAGCACGTAGTAGGCGCTCATGGCGGCCTGCGCGTTGGGCAGGTCCACCTCCACCAGCTCCGCGCCAAGGCCGCGCAGCCGCTCGGCCGCCTCCTCCACCTTGGCCTTGACCTCGGGGGCCAGACCCTGCGCCTCCATAAACGCGGGCACCACGCCCACGCGCATGCCGCGCACGCCCTGCGCGAGGTTCTCCGTGAAGTCGCAGCGGACGTCTTGGCTCGTGCAGTCGAGCGCGTCGCGGCCGGCAAGGGCGTTGAGCGCGTACGCCGCGTCCTCCACCGAACGAGCGAACGGACCCACCTGATCGAGCGAGCTGCCGAACGCCACCACGCCGTAGCGGCTGACCACGCCGTAGGTGGGCTTCACGGCCACCAGGCCGCAGAAGCTGCCGGGCTGACGGATGGAGCCGCCCGTGTCGGACCCCAGCGTGACGGCCGCCAGGCCCGCGGCCACCGCAGCCGCGCTGCCGCCCGACGATCCGCCGGGCACGCGGGAGAGGTCCCAGGGGTTTTTGGTGGGGCCGAACGCGCTCGTCTCCGTGGAGGAGCCGAACGCGAACTCGTCCATGTTGAGCTTGCCGAGCGGAATGCCGCCGGCCTCGATGACGCGCGAGACGCAGGTGGCCGTGTAGGGCGACACGTAGTTCGCCAGCATCCGCGACGAGCACGTGGTGTGCGTGCCGACCAGGTTCATGTTGTCTTTGAACGCCACGGGCACGCCCGCGAGCGGACCGCATGCATCCAGTTCACCAGCAGCCACCGCCGCGTCAACGCGATCGGCGGCCTTGAACGCCAGCTGCTCGGTCGTCTCCAGGAAGGCGTGCACGGAGCCGTCGACCGCCCGCACCCGCGCAAGCGACGCAGCGGCCACCTCATGCGCGGAGAACTCCCTGGCAGCCAGGCCCTCTCGCAAAGCGCGCGCGCCCATGCGGAAAAACTCAGCGCTCCCGGCCATCAGCGGTCACCCCCGTCCCCCAAGATGGACGGGATGAGGAAGCTGCCGTCCTGCTGCCGCGGCGCGTTCTCAAGCGCCTCTTCCTGGGAGAAGCCGGGCCTCTCGGCATCCTCGCGCATGACGTTGGAAAGGCTGCCGATGGGATGGAACGTGGGCTCCACGCCCTCGAGGTCGTACTCCGTGATGGGCTTGAGGCTGTCCACGATGGCGTTGAGGTCGGCGGTCATCTGCGCCACCTCGTCATCTGTCAGCCCGATGCGCGTGTACTCCGCAATGCCGCGGACGTCGCGCTCGGTGAGGTGCTGGGTCATAGGGCCTGCTCTTTCCTTCGCAAAGCCTCCCTTGGCGCCGTCAGCGGCAAACGCGGCAGCAAGGCTTCGGGGAGGCGAAAACGTGACTGGACCATAATAGCAGACCCTGTTGCCGAGGAAACGCCCAAGGTCGCGCGAATCGCACGGGCTTTCCGCATGCCGGGCGTCCGGCGGGCCCGCCGTCTTCCAGCGCGCAAGCCCGCCGGGGCCTCGTCGGCCGACAACGCCTCGACGACGCCGCGCGGCCGTGCCGCGCCGCTCCCCGAAGCCGCAAGCGCCCGCGCCCGCCGCCGAAGCGGGAAAAGCCCGGAGGCGCGCCGCTCGCCCCGCCTCCGGAGAATTCGCCCGGCAGGCGATGTTCAGACGGCCTTCCGCGTCGTATAATAAAGAGCAAGCCGCCGGATCGGCGCACCTGCGAGGCAGCCCGGAAACGCAAGGGGCGCCGCGCGTCGCGCGCTGGGCGAGACGCCCCCGGATCGGCGCATCCGCGCAGTCGCGCGATCGTATCCGCACGCAAGGGCACGAAGACGGGGTGAGCGTGAATGAGCCTGACGGTCGCAGATGTTCTGGAGCTGAAGGAGCTGGGCGAGCTAGAGCTTGTCGCAGGGTCGCAGGGGCTTTCCCGCGAAATCAAGGGAATAGCCATATTCGAGGACGAGAACGCCGTGCCGTGGATCCAGGAGAACGCGCTCGTCATCACCAACGGAACGGCGATATCCCAGAACATGGGATGCGTGGAGGACATCATCGCGTCGCTGAGGAGCAACGGCGCGGCGGGAATGCTCGTGAAGTTCGGGAGGATGCTTCCCCGTTCGTCGGAGCAGGTGGCGTCCGCATGCGACAAGCATGCGCTCCCCCTCATCGCGCTCCCGCCCCAAAGCTCCCCCACCAAGCTCATCAACGTCATATCCCGCGAGATGTTCGCAAGGGAGGACAAAGAGCCCAACCGCCCTTGCGACGTCGACCTGCTGCGCAGCATCATCATAGAGGGCGAGGACTGGCGAATCCTCAAAGACCGGATAGCCTCCCTTGGATGGAGCACGCGCCGGGAAATGGGCGTCGCCCTCCTCAAGTGCGATGATGAAGGCACCCCCCCCCAGCCGCCGATCTGCAAAACCTGTGCCGAGACGAGGGGTTCGAATACCTGTTCCCCCTATACGGCAAGCTTGTCGCGCTCGCTGATCTCAGCGGCGAGAAAAGCCCCCAGTCCCTCCTGGCAAGCAAGGCGAGCTCCCTCATGCGCGCGTTGGAGAGAGTCCGCCCCCGTCGCTCATGGCGCATGGGCGTGGGGCGCGTGCGCGGCAACATGCTCATGCTCTCGGTGAGCTATAAAGAGGCGCTCTACGCCCTCTGCATGGGAATGGCCACGGAGGCGAAAAGCCGCGTGGTGCCCTATCAGACGCTCGGCGTGTTCGCCTGCCTTTTGCAGCCCAAAAGCCGCCGCGAGCTTGACTCGTTCCTCTCCCAACTCGTAGCCGTGCTCGAACAGCACGACAAGCACAACAACACCGAGCTTTCAGAAACGCTTTTGGCCTACGCGCGCACCAACATGTCCGTCAAGGGCACCGCCGAAGCCCTGTACGTCCACCCCAACACCGTGCGTTACCGAGTGGACATGATCCGCAAGGTCATGAGCGGGTTCGTCCTATCCGAGAACATCGGCGTGAGCCTTGAGGTCATCTGCACGTTCCTGCGCTGGAGAGACGCCTACCGAGCCGAAAGCGGGGAATGAGCGGGGAAAGCCCCGTGCCCTTCCCCGCTTTCGGCTCGGTGGCCAAGCAGGCGTCGGCGCCGCAGAACAGCTCCTCGTCCTGCGGCGCCGACGATGCGACGGGGCTTCTAGGCTCCTAAATTCCTACTCCGAGGCAGGCGAGGCCCCCTCGGCAGGGGCCGCCTCGGCGTCCTTGGGCCGCCTGACCACGAACTGCAGCAGCAGCGCGGCCACGGCGAAGGCCAGAAACACCAGGTAGGCACCCAGGTAGCTGCCGGTTGCGGTTTTGAAGGCGCCGGCGATGGTGGGGCCGACGGCCGAGGCCACGATCATCTGGCAGGTGATGCAGGCGTAGTTCATGCTGTAGTTCTTCGGGCCGAAGAAGCTGCCC
>DXCU01000041.1 GCA_019115845.1 Candidatus Rubneribacter avistercoris
CGAAATTTTCCTGAGATGGTCAAAATCGTGGCGAGTCGGGGGATTTTTGCGACGTGAAGCCAGCATGCTGACAAAGGATTCGGAGAAAGTCCAGGTCACAGACTCCTGCTTCGCGTGAAGCGATCTTCGAACAGGGCTTAAGTCCCCGACAAGCCGCGATTTTGACCATCTCAGGAAAATTTCGCGCATCTCCGCTTCGCAAAGCTCGAAAGCCGGCGCCTCATGCGGCCCGGAAGCGCGTGCAAGACGCCCCGCACCGCGCGAACCCGCACGCCGTCGCGAAACGAAGCGCAGAGAGGGCGGCGAGACCGAAACGACGACGAGCCGCACAGAAACCGGAAGGCGGCAAGCGCAAGGCACGCAAGCGCAGATGCGAGCAGCGGACGAGAGACCGCAGCCCTGCGCTCCGCCCGTTACGCCAGCACCTTCTCGAACGCAATGCGCAGGGCGCCGTCCTCAAGACCGCCCACCAGGCGAATCTGCCCGCAACGCGCAAAGCCCGCCTTCTCCAGCGCGCGCAGCATGGGCCGGTTGCCCGGATGCGTGTCGATGCGCACGGAGGGCAGCTCCAGGTCGCGGGCCAGCTGAAACGCATGCGCGAACAACGCTCCGGCCACGCCTGCGCCCACGCTCTCCCCGGCAACGCACACCCGGTGCAGCGACGCATAGTCCCCCGAGGTCAGCCAGGCGCCATCGATGAGGCCGTACGACGGATCGGCGCCTGTCTTGAACGCGAGCACGCCGAGCACCGCGCCGTTCTCCACGGCCACACGCGCGCTCCCCTCCTCGATGTCCCGCGCCCAAGTTTCCCGAGAGGGATAGCCTTGCTGCCACTGATCGATGCCCAGATCGCGCAGCCGTCGCTTGGCCTGGTCGGTCATCTCGCACAGACGATCGAGGTGCTCTTCCGTCGCAACGGCGAACTCCATGGCCCTTCCTTTCCGCGCGTTCGCCTTCCGCCTTGCCTACGCGGGACTGCCGTCGCCGAACAGCAGCTCGCGCTCGGGGCCGGCGAGGGCGGCGCGCGCCTGGTCGCGCAGGTTGTTCATACCGCTCAGGAACTGGCGGTACATGACCACGGTGAGGTAGCGGCCCTTGGGCGTAAGCGTCAGCTCTTTCTCGTCATCGGTTGCGAAAGCGCCGTTCAGGCGCATGAACGCCATCTCCAAAGGCAGGCCCGCCGCCACGTCGCAGCCAAACTCGTCGCAAAATGCCCGCTTGTCCAAGCGCAGCTTGTACAGATCCAACAAGAAGCGGTAGCGCATGAGGTCGCGCTTGCTCATGACGCTCTTGCCCATGATGGACATACGCCCGCTTTCGATGGCGGCGTTGTAGTCCTTGATGCTGAAGTTGTTGACGTACAGGCAGCCGTCCAGGTGCGTGATGGAACCGCTGCCGATGGCGGGGTACTCGTTGTAGTTCACCTGGTACTCGTCTATCTCGGGCACCGCGTCCCCCTCGACGGTGGCGCGGTGCTCCTGGCCCGCGCGCGTGAACGTCCACAACGTGGTGCGGTCGAACAGCGGGGTTTCGCCACCCGCCAACACGCCGTCGATGATCTGGTAGTAGCGGTATTCGCGGTCGTAGTCCATGGCTCCCAGCGTGGTGGCCATTTTCTTCGTGGTGGCAGCCGACACGTACAGCGGCGAGAACGTGGTTTGCCGCGCACCGCACAGGGCGATCTTCTCCAGATCGGCCAGCAGCACGTCTTCGGACTGCGAGGGGAAGTTGAAGATCATGTCCACGTTGAGCGAGTCGAAGTACGGCTCGGCCTCGGCGATGCGCTCCAGTATCTCCTCGCCGCTGCCGTACTTCTCGTAGCGATCCATCTGCTTGAGCAGGTCGTTGTCGAAGCTCTGCACGCCCACGGACAAGCGCTGCACGCGGCCGTGCAGCTTTTCCAGATACGGGCGCGTCAGGTGGTTCGGGTTCGTCTCGCTGGCCACCTCGCGGATGCTGAAATGCTCGCGCGCCAGGTCGAGCGTCTCGCACAGTTCGTCGATCATGACCGTGGGGGTGCCGCCGCCCACGTAGATGCTCTCGAAGTCGTAGCCCAGGTCTTTGAGCATGAGCATTTCTTTGCGCATGTTCGCGAAATAAGGCCGGGCCACCTCTTCGCGGAACGGATAGCGATTGAAGCTGCAATAGGGGCACAGGCGCTCGCAGAACGGCACGTGCATGTACAGCATGTACTTCTGGCCGGGATGCGCGGGCGGCATGTGGGTTTCGTTTGTGGGCTTCAGCGCCAGTTCGCGTTTCGTCATGGCCTTGACGATGCTCGTCAGCATGCGTTCGGACAGCACGGTATCTCCTGTTTCTTGATGTCATGCGGTTGCATTGCGGTCGAAACGCTATGGTAAGACTTCTTCGAGGACGGCGGGGCCGGCGGGAGCCGTCTGCAAGAAAACACAACAGAGCCGCTGGTTTGGGAAGCGCGAAGAGGACGCGGCGGGGCCGGGGCGTTTGACGCAGGAAGCCAAGCGGGAGGCGGAGGTGCCCGCCACAGGGGGCGGGGTGGAGGGTCTGCCGCAGCGGAGCGGAGGTGCCCGCCGCAGGGGCCGGGGCGGAGGGCCTGCCGCAGCAGGCGGGGCGGAGGGCCTGCCGCAGCGGAGCGGGGCGAGACGCCTGTCGCAGGTGACGCGCGTCGGGGACGCAGCAAGACGAGGATAGGACGATTCGCAAGCAAAAAAGAACGCGCGAATGACAGTTTGCCAGCGAAACGCAGCAGCGCCAAGCAAGGGGACGAAATAAGGCAGGGGCGGTGATTCCTTTTGCGTGAGCTACTGCATTTTACCTGCTCAAAAGCGCGTCAAACAATTTTGGCAGAGCGTTTTCTGCAAAAGAGGCTGCGTGTCAAAGCCTTTTGGTGGTAAGGTGACCCCCATCATGGCAACCTAGGATCAGCGAAGGGAACGGCATGGAGCTTGGCAAGCACATCAGGGAGTACCGAACGCAACGCGGCATGTCGCAGGAGGATCTTGCAGCGCGCGTGTACGTGTCGCGGCAGACGGTGTCGAAGTGGGGGACTGAGGGGGTATAAGCACCAAGGAGCGCTTCGCAACAAAACGCATCATTCCCGCAGGTAGAATACCGTTTTTCTAACTGGTGCGCACAACGCAAGAAAACGCTGCGAAACGCTCCTTCCAGGCT
>DXCU01000042.1 GCA_019115845.1 Candidatus Rubneribacter avistercoris
CCCGCCCCACGCAAGCCCGACCCCGTGCAGAGTCCGCCCCGCGAAAGCCCGGCCCCGCCCCATGCAAAGCTTCCGAAGATCGGATGGGGATTTCGTACCCGTGCTCTGGATACGGCGAGGACGTTTCGTGAAGCGGTGCATCCTCGGGTAGGCTGTTGTCCGAGGACGCCGCCGAACGGCCCCATCCCCGCAGCGCACACGCAGCATCGACGCAGAAGCGGCGGCTTCCCTTCGGATACGACCCCGCCCGGAAAGGAGAGCGCTCCATGAAGAAGGTACTCGGCGTGTTCTTGGGGCTCATCGCCCTGATCATCGCAGGCACCGCCGGGCTTGCCGCCCTGTCCGGCACGGATGCCGCAACCGACCGCAACCCCCTGGCCTCCCTGGCAGACGACGCCAAAAACGGCGCGGCGAACGCGGCCATCGACGCTTTGGGCGTGAAGGACCGGGTGCAGGAGGCGCTCGACCAGAACAAAGGCGCCATAGCGGCGGCCACCGGGCTTTCCGCTGATCAGGTGGACCAGGCCATAGACAACCTTGACGTGCAGGGCTGGACGGCCGCAACGCTGCCCTCCGACGCCGTGGAAACCGGCACCTACCAGGGAAGCTACGCGGGCGTGGACGGCACGCTCACCACCTACGACGACCCCGGGTACGTGACCGTCGAGGCGTACGGGCAGACCGTCACGCTGGCCGTGCCCGAAAGCGCCCAGCAGTACCTGCCGCTGCTCGGCTACCTGTAAGGACGCCGAGCGCAGGGCTTGGACGCGGGCCGAGCGTCCCGCCGCAACGCTTCGCACCCGCAAGCTCACCGCGCAGACGCCCCGCAAGGCTGCCGCGCAGACGCCCCGCAACGAAACCCGCCGAGCGCGCGGCGTTCGCGCGAGCGACCCGCCGCGCAGGCGGCATGGCGTCTGCGCGGCGGGTCGCCGGCCGTTCCGCAGGCGCCGCCGGCAAAGCCCATGCCGGCCGCCGCCCTGCATCCCCTACCGCGTGCGCGCCTCCTTCAAACGCCGCTGGTAGGCTCGGACCGCCTGCGAGAGCGCGAAGCACACCGCAAAGTACAGCACCGCCATGACGCCGAAGATGGCGAATATCTGCTCGGTGGAGTTGTAGCTGTTCATGAGGATCATGCCGCGGCCCATAAGCTCCTGCACGGCCATGGCGCCCCACAGAAAGCTCGTGTCCTTGACGGTGGTCACGAACTGCGACAACAGCGCGGGAATCATGTTGCGCAGCGCCTGCGGCAGGATGATCAGGACATAGGTCTGCGCCACGTTGAAGCCCTGGCTTCTGGCCGCCTCGTACTGGCCGAAGGGCACGCCCGCCAGCCCGCCGCGCACGATCTCGGCCACGCTGGCGCTGGTGAACAGCGTGAACGCCAGCACGGCCGCGCCGAGCGGCGGCAGCTGGGCCACGAAGAACGTGAACATGATCCACAGTAGAAGCGGCGTGTTCTTGAACACCTCGATGTAGACCGTCGCCACCCCCGAAAGCGCGCGGTTTTTCGACGTGCGCAGGACGGAGATGACGGTGCCCAGCGCGATGGAGCACAGGATGGAGACGGCGGATATGGCAAGGGTCATGCCCAGGCCCTGCAGCAGAAACCTCATGTTGACCCAGGTGAAAAGCTCGGCCATGGCTACTCCTCCTCCCCTTCTCCGTCTCGGCGCCCATGGGGCGTTCGATCCGACGCCTCACGGGCGCCGTCCGCATCGCTTGCGGGCAAGCGGCCCGAAGCCTCGCCCGCACCGTCTGCGGGAGCACGACCCAACACCTCGTCCGAGCCGCTGTCCGCACCGTCCGAGAACGCGCGATCCGACCCCTCCTCGGAAGCCCCCGCCCCCGCCTCGCGGAGGAACCGCCCCGCAAGGCGCCTCTTCGCGCCGACGCGCCCCGCCTTCGTATGCGTTTTGCGCCAAACGCACCGCTCGTCGCCGCCGCATTCGTCGGCTATCTGCTGCTGCAGCTCGCGACCTATCTCGTCGGCTATCTCGGCGGCGCGCCGGCCGGTGATGGGGCGCGTCTCGCGCGCGGCAGCCGGATCGTCGGGATCGGCCAGCACATGAAGCGGATGGCGCGGCGAGGGCGGGGCGATGGGCGGGGCGATGTCCACCGTCTCGTGCATGGTGCGCACGCCTGCGGCAAGGCTGTCGGAGGCGGTGTAGCCGGTGATGTCGTGCGAGCCGGGCGTGACCTCGGTGGGGTCCTCCGCCAGATGCTCTGCGGCGTCGCCTGTGGCCACGTGCTTGCGGGAGCGCGTGCGCCGCTCCAGGTACAGCGCCAGACGCGACAGCGGAAAGCAGATGATGAAGTACAGCGCGGCGGCCACCACATACACCGGCCCGTAGTAGCTGGTCGAGCCCGCGAACGAGTTGGAGAAGTACATGATCTCCCCGCCCACGAAAAACGCCAGGATGGAGGTGTTTTTCACCAGGTTGGCCGCCTGCACGGCCAGAGGGGGCAGGATGATGCGCATGGCCTGCGGCAGGATGATCAGGAACATGGACTGCCAGTAGCCGAAGCCCTGGCTCTTGGCCGCCTCGAACTGTCCCCGGTGGATGGAACCCACGCCGCTGCGCACCACCTCGGATATGTAGCCGCCATGGTAGATGCCGATGGCGACGATGCCGATGGCAACCGTCGACATGCTGATGCCCACGAGCGGAAGCAGCGCGTAGAACACGAACGCCTGCAAAAGCAGCGGCACGTTCTGCACCACCTCCACGTACACGCGCGTGACGGCGCGCGCAGGAGCGAAGCGCGACACCGACAGCACGCCGAACGCCACACCCAGCGCAAGCGCCAAGATGAGCGCGAAGAACGAGATGAGCACCGTGGTGCCGAACGCCGAGAGGATCTCCGGCCAGCGCTGGAACAGCGCCTCCCATTTGAACGGGGCGAACGCGTCAAGCATCGGCAAGCCCCCAATCCTTTTCGAGCGCGGCCATCGTGCCGTCCGCGAGCATGTCGGAGAGGGCCGCGTCTATCTGGGCGGCCAGCTCGGTGTTGGTCTTCTTGGTGGCGATGCCGTACTCCTGCGGCGCGAACTGCGCGTCCAGCAGCATGGTGGAGTCGTCCAGGTAGCCGTTCAAGATGGAGCGGTCCACCGAGAACGCATCCACGCGCCCGGCGACGAGCGCTATCTTGATCTCGGGATAGGTGGCGTACTCGGCAAAGCTCATGGAGATGCCTATCTCATCTCCCGCCTGGGTCAGCTTCTCGCGCGTCGTGGCGCTTGACGCCACGCCCACGGTCTTGCCGTCAAGGCCGGCCAAGTCCTCGATGCCGCTCGACCTCTTCACCAACACGCCGATGTGGTCGGTGAAGTAAGGCTGGGAGAAGTTGTAGCTTTTCCTGCGCGCCTCCGTGATGGTGAACGTGGCCAGGGTGGCGTCCAGCGTGCCGTTGTCCAACATGATGCCGCGCGTGGTGACGTTCACGCCGGTCACCTGCAAGGCGTCGGGGCTGCCCTTGATGCGGCGGGCAAGCTCGCGGGCGATGTCCACCTCGAAGCCCTCTATGTTGCCCGATTCGGGGTTTTGGAAGCCGAAGCCCGGCACGTCGATCTTCGTGCCCACGCGCAGCACGTCGCCGGCCGAGCAGCCGCTCAGCGTAGTGCCCGCAGCCAGCGAGGCCGCCGCCAGGGCAAAGGCCCGCAGGAAGTGTCGTCTCGTCAGCATGGCCGCCCCTACAGGATCTTGGACAGAAAGCTTTTGATGCGCTCGTTGTCCGTCTCGTCGAAGATGTAGTGAGGCGTGCCGCTTTCCACCACCCGGCCCGCTTCCATGAACACCACCTTGTCGGCCGCCTCGCGCGCCAAACCCATCTCGTGGGTGACCATGACGATGGTCATGTTCGTCTCGGCGAGCGACTTGATGACGTCGAGCACCTCCTGCACCATCTCGGGGTCGAGCGCGCTCGTAGGCTCGTCCAGAAGCATGATCTTGGGATGCATGTTGAGCGCGCGGGCGATGGCCACGCGCTGCTGCTGGCCGCCGGAGAGCTGGTCGGGGTACTTGTCCACCTTGTCGGAGAGCCCCACGCGCCCAAGGTAGGCGCGCCCGTCGCGCTCGGCCTGCTCGCGCGGTACCTTCAGCACCTTCACGGGCGCGAGCGTGACGTTTTCCAGCACGGTTTTGTGGGGGTAGAGGTTGTAGCTTTGAAACACCATGGCCACGTCGCGGGCGAGCGCGCGGGCGTTCACCTTGCGGTCGGCCAGGTTCATCCCCTCCACCACGACCGTGCCCGAGTCGGGCACCTCCAGGCCGTTGATGCAGCGGATGAGCACGCTTTTGCCCGAGCCGGACGGCCCGATGATGACGACCTTCTCGCCCTCGGCCACGTCGAGCGACACGCCCTTGAGCGCCTCGACCGCGCCGAAGTTCTTGCGGATATCCGTAACCGTGATCGCGTTAGCCACGCTTGACGCCTCCTGTTTGCTTCCAGGCCGCGATCTCGGTGGGGCGCCGCGGTCTTCGTTTGGTGATAGAGTGCGTCATTCAGTCTAGCATGCACGGCATCGTGCCAGATGGCAAGGAGGTTACGGAAGCTTGACAAGAGAGAAAGCGGGCTTGCCCCGGGCAAGCGTTTTTCACTTGCCCCGATCAGGCGGTTGCCGAAGCCGGCTCTTCCGCGGCGTCGTTCGCGCCCGCGGTTGCCGGCGCGTCAAAGCCCGCTTTCGCCTTCGCGTCCTCGGCTTCCTCGCGCTCGAGCACCTTCTGCATGGCGGCGATGGCGCACTCGATCTGCCCGTCGTCGGGTTCGTTGGTGGTGAGGTACTGCATCTGCATGCCGGGCCACAGCACCAACTTGACCAGCGGGTTGTCAGGGTGGCTGCCGGCCCACTTCACCGTGATCTCGTACGAGATGCCGGCGATGACGGGCATGAGCAGGATGCGCACCGCGATGACGAGCGCGAGCTTCGGCGCGCCGTCGGGCACGCCCCACGCGCCGATGAGCGCGTTCAAGGGCACCACCGTGTACACGAAGATGGCGATGATCATGACCATGATGAGGAACGCCGTGCCGCAGCGCACGTGCAGGCGCGGGAAGCTGCGCGCGTTCTCTGGCGTGAGGGGAAGCCCGTGCTCGTAGCAGTGGATGGTCTTGTGCTCGGCGCCGTGGTAGCCGAACATGCGCTTGATGTCGGACATGCGCCCGATGAGCCACAGGTAGAACACGAACACGCCCACGCGCAAAACGCCGTCCACGATGTTCCACAGAACCGGGTTCGCGTCGTACTCGCCCACGACGAGGTTCGTGAGCGCCGCCGGCGCCACGATGAACAGCACCACGCCCAGCACAAGCCCGAGCACCATGGACACCGCCATCTCCCGCTTGCCGAACTCCGGCTCGCCGTCCTCGCCTTCGGGCGCCGCAACCGCGTCGGCCTCCGGCCCAACCGCCGCCTCAGGCCCCTCGACCACCTCAAGCCGCGCCTGCGCCCCCAACGCGTCGATCACGACATCGGGTCGCCCGAAATCATCCTTCCAGGAAAAGCCCCCTTCTTCCCCCTCTTCAGCGAGTCGGGCCCCAAGGCCCTCGAGCTCGCGCCCCCCGTCGCCGCCAGGCTCCCCGACATCGGACGAGCGGAGGGGGCGGGAGGGGTCGGTAGCGAGTTCCGCACGAGCCGGACAGTCCAGCGGACTGTCCGAGCGAGCAGGACTGTCTGAGCTACCGACCTCTCCCGCCCCCTCCGCGTTCCCGCTTTCGAGCTCCTCTGCAAACGCATGCAGGGCCGCGATCTCGAGGGCCTTGTAGCCCAAGACGAGCGACTCTACCATGGCCCGGCACCCGCGCACAAGAGGCCAGTGCAGCCAGCCGTTCTTCGCACGCCCGCTTGCCAGGTCGTGCTCCTCCACATAGATGCCGCCGTCCGGCTCGCGCACGGCCACCGACCAGTTGTACTTGCCGCGCATCATGATGCCCTCGATGAGCGCCTGGCCGCCCACATGGGTTTTCAGCGCGCCGTCCTCGGAGAACGCGCGCGCAAGGTCGCTTCTCTGCTCGGCCATGCTAGCCCCTCTTCACGCGCGGGTACGGGTTTCCGCAGGTCATCTTGCCCTCGGGGCAGTTGCCGCGGATGCACGGCGCGCCGGCGTCCATGAACACGAACGGCGCCGTGGGCCGCGCCAGCTTGAGCATCCGGTGCGCCATGTCGCGGATCTCCCACTGCGCGCGGTTGCAGCAGCGCAGGGAGAAGAAGTGCAGCAGCTCGCGCACGTTCATGGTGATGACGATCTTCGTCTCGGCCGCGTTGGGCAGAAGGTAGCGCGCGTCCTCGGCGGGCACGCCGGCGGCCAGCAGCTTCTCGTAGGCGGCGATGGCGGCCTTTATGGCCTCGTCGAACACCGCGCTCGCCTCCTCGCTGGCGGCGATGCTCCCAGGCTTCACCGTGGCAAGGCCGTCCGTGAACTTCACGTAGCGCTGGCTTTGCTGGTTGAAGCTGGCGATACGATGGCGCACCAGCTGGTGCGTGAGCGCGCGCGACACGCCGTCGACGGCGAACGTGTAGCTGGCGTGCTCGAGCGTGGAGAAGTGGCCGCTGCCCATGATGGTGGACAGCACGCTTCTCACGCGCTCCTCAGGCATGGTCTCCATGAGCTCGGACGCGCCGACGGGCGCGTAGCACAGGCGCGCCGCCGTGGCGATGGCGCGCTCGGGGTCGGGCGTGTGGTACAGCAGTTCAACGTGCATGGGCAAAACGCTCCTCCATAGCAGAAGAATCCCGGCGGCCGGGCGATTTCCCGCGCCCGGCCGCGCTCTCGTTCGCTACCATGGTACCCGATGCCGGCAACGCGCAAGAACGGAAGGCCCCCTCATGCCAGAAAACAACACGCCCGCCCCTTTCGTCCCTCAGCTGACCACCCGCGATTGGAACGAGGAGTGGAGGCTGCTGCAAAAGACGCGCCGCAACGCCGACGACGCCGCGTACTGGAACGCCCGCTCGCGCACCTTCGCCACCAAAGACGCGCCCAACCCCTACGTGGAGCGCTTCCTCGAACTGGCGGACGTGCGCCCCGGCGAGACGGTGTTCGACATGGGCTGCGGCACCGGGGCGCTGGCCGTGCCGCTCGGCGAGCGCGGACACCGCGTGACGGCGGCCGACTTCTCGCAGGGAATGCTCGACCGCCTGCGCGAGAACCTGGACGAGCGCCGCGTGAGCACGGTCACGCCCAAACTCATGAGCTGGGACGACGATTGGGCGGCATGCGGCGTGGCCCCGCGTTCGGCAGATGTCGCCTTAGCGTCGCGCTCCATCGCCACCGCCGATTTGCGCGACGCGCTCCTGCGCCTTTCCAAGGTGGCGCGACGGCGCTGCTGCATCACGCTGGCGGCAGGCGCCTCGCCGCGCACCGACGAGCGCATGCTGCGCGAGATCGGCCTTCGGACCGAGGTCGGACGCGACTACCTTTACGCGTTCAACATCCTGGCGAACGAGGGCCTGCGCCCCGAGATCTCCTACATCGACAGCGAGCGCACGGACACCTTCGCCTCGCATGAGGAGGCCCGCGCGACCTTCGAGGACATGGCGCGCCGCGCGGCGGGCGCCGACGCACCCGCCTCCGAGCTGCAGGCCGCCCTCGCCCGCCTGCCCGAATGGATGGAGGCGAACCTTGTGGAAAACGAGCGCGCGGGCGAGCCCGACAAAAAGGGCGTCCCCCAAGGCCCTTGGCGCCTGCGCAAGCCCCGCACCACCTCCTGGGCCTTCATAGCCTGGGACGCGTAGCGGATTGCGCGGACGGCAGGCTAGAGCTCCACGCGCTCGAACATGTCCTTGCCCACGCCGCAGACGGGGCAAACGAAGTCGTCGGGCAGCTCGTCCACGTACTCGATGTGCCCGCACACCGTGCAGCGCCAACCGTACTTCGGCTTGGGGGCGTCGCCGGCAGCGGGGGCCGCAGGGGCAACAGAGGCCTCCCCGGGCAGGTAGCTCGACGCCTTGGGCGGAGTCTTGCCGCCCTTGACCAGGTGGTAGTACGCGTACGTCATCGGCTCGCCGGCGCACAGCGCCTCGGCCTCCTCCACCTCGCCGATGTAGAGGATGTGCGTGCCCAGGTTCACGGCCTGCACCACGCGCACGGAGAAGCGCGCCACGCACTGCTCGGCCACATAGGGCACGCCCGCGGCGTCCACGCCTGTCTCGCAAGAGGCCAGCTTGTCCACGTCGGCGCTGCAATGGAAGCCGAACGTGCCGATGAGCTCCATCGTGGCGTCCTGCGCCAGACACGACACGGTGAACCGGCCCGAGTCCATGATGACGTCGGTGGTGAGGTTGTCTTTGTTCAGCGCCACGCTCACCTGCAACGGCGAGGACGTGACCTGCTGGAACGTGTTGGCAACGCAGGCGGCGCGGCGCTCGCCGTCCGTGGCGGCCACCAAGTAGAGCCCATAGCTCAAGCTGCGGAACGCGGTCTTGTCGATCATGACGAATGCCTTCCCCTCTCGCTGTCGGTTTTCTTCCAGCAAATGATAATTATTCTCGTTAAGGAGCGCAAGGGGGAAGCCCGCAGGCGGAGCGGAGGAGAAAGAGCGCCTCGTCGTCGGGAGCGATCCTCGTCGCGCCTCCCCAGGCCGCGCCGAAGCGCTCCTCGGCAAGGGGGCACAGCCCGTCGCGCACGACGACGAGGGCATGGGCGAACCGCGACGCGGGGCCGGCGGTAAGAAGCGCCATGGCCGCCGTCAGGCCGCCGTCGTGCTCCAGCTCCAACCGCCCCAGCTCGTCCACCACCAGCAGCCCCCGCCCCGCCAAACCCCGCGCGCCCCTCGCGCGCGCCAAGCCTTCGAAATGAGCGTTCACGCGCGCCAGCGCATCGTCGGAGATGTGCCAGCCCAGCCGAGCGGCCTCGCTTTGGCTTCTCGGATCCAGCACGCCCTCCGCAAGCGCGAGGTCGCGCCGCCGCGCGAACGGGACGCGCTCCCCTCCCGGCAAAAGGACGTTGTCGATCCCGAGTTTTTCAAACCCGTCCCCGTCGCCCACCGCGCGCCACACTCCGGGAGCGACGACGCCCGCAACCCGCGTCCCCGCATCCGACAGCTCCGCGCACAGGCCCTCGAGCCACCGCGTCTTCCCTATCCGCACATCGCCCGTCAGCAGGAACAGCAATTCGAGGCCCCTTTCCTTCCTCATTATCCTCGACCATGCAGTATACTCCCCCGCCCCTCGAGCGCGTAAGGAAAGACCCCGCCGCAACGCGTCCCTCGCCCCATGGGAAACCGCACCTCTCAGGACCTTGCCCCCTTCCGATTGAAATTATTCACAATCTGATATATAGTTCCATGCGAATTATTCTTGAGTGAAGAGTTATAGAAGGAGCGGGGGCATGGAAAGCGGCATCGAGGAGCCGGAAACCGCCTGCGGGGCGCAACCCGCAGGCGGCGAGGGGACGTCCCCTCGCCGCGCCCCCGGCGCAAAGGAGGCGCGCATCACCTCTATGCGCCGCGCCCGGCGCTCCAACCTCGTGATCGCCGCCCTCGCGGTGCTGCTCGCGGCGAGCTTCCTTATCTCGCTCATGCTGGGCCGCTACCCCATCAACCCCGTCGAAGCGGCGGGCATGCTCGCCCATCTGGTCGTTCCCTTCGACCCGTTTTGGACCTCGCAGCAAGAGACGCTCTTCTTCCAGGTGCGGCTGCCCCGCATCGCGCTCGCGCTTCTGGTGGGATGCAGCCTCGCCGCCGCGGGCGCGGCCTACCAGGGCACGTTCCAGAACCCGCTCGTCTCGCCCGACATCCTGGGAGCCTCCCAGGGCGCCGCGTTCGGGGCGGCCGTGGCCATCCTGCTCGGCTGCACGTCGCTTCTCATCTCGGCGAGCGCGTTTTTCTTCTCCATCGCCGCCGTTTCGCTCGTGCTGCTCATCGGCAGCCGCGCGCGGGGCAACCACCTGCTCATCGTCGTGCTCGCCGGCGTCATGGCAAGCTCGCTGTTCTCGGCGGGCGTCTCCTACGCCAAGCTCGTCGCCGACCCGTCCAACGAGCTGGCCGCCATCACCTACTGGCTCATGGGCAGCCTCACCGGCGCCAAGTGGAGCGACATGGCCCTGGCAGCCGCGCCCATAGCCGTCGGCCTTGCGGCGCTGTTCGCCCTGCGCTGGCGCATCAACGTGCTGACCATGGGCGACGAGGAGGCGTACACCATGGGCGTGAACGCCCGCCGCGTGCGCCTCCTCGTCATCCTCGCAGCGACGCTCGTCACCGCGGCCAGCGTGTCCGTCTCGGGCATGATCGGCTGGGTGGGGCTTGTCATCCCCCACTTCTCCCGCATGGTCATCGGCTGCGACTACCGCAGGCTCCTGCCCGCGAGCATGCTCATGGGCGCCGCCTTCCTGCTCGTCGTGGACGACCTCGCCCGCCTCATGACAACCTCCGAGATACCCATCGGCATCCTCACCGCCTTCGTGGGCGCGCCGTTTTTCCTCTACCTCATCACAAGGAGGAAGCAGCAGCTATGAGCATCGAGGTGAGAGGTCTGGGTTTCTCCTACGGGCGCCGCGAGGTGCTGCGCGACGTGAGCTTCTCCATACCGGACGGCATGCTCGTGAACGTGCTCGGCCCCAACGGCGTGGGCAAGTCCACCCTGTTCCGCTGCATCCTCTGCCTGAGCACGGGCTGGTCGGGCAGCATCGCGGTGAACGGAAGGGACCTCCGCTCGCTTTCCGTGCGCCAGCGCGCCTGCGAGATCGCCTACATCCCCCAATCGCACTCCTCCGTCTACGACTACGACGTGCTTGACGTGGTGCTCATGAGCGCCAGCGGCGGCATCGGGATGTTCGGCTCGCCGAAGAGGCGTCACGTCGAGAAGGCCTGGGAGGCGCTCGAGCGCGTGGGCGTGGCGCACCTGGGGCATCGCCCCTACACCCGCATCTCGGGAGGCGAGAAGCAGCTCGTGCTCATCGCCCGGGCCATCGCCCAGGACGCGCGCACCATCGTGATGGACGAGCCCACAAGCGCGCTCGACTACGGCAACACGGTGCGCGTGCTGTCCGCCGTGCGCCAGCTCGCACGCGAGGGCATGTCCATCGTGCAATCGACGCACCAGCCCGACCAGGCGTTCCTCTACGCCGACCGGACGCTCGTCCTCAACGAGGGCCGCGTCTGCGCTTACGGCGACCCGAAAGACGTGGTCACCAAGGAGCTGGTGAGCGCCATCTACCACGTGGACGTGGAGGTTTGTTCCCTGTACGGCGACAAGGTGCGCGTCTGCGTGCCTGTCAGCGAACTGGACCGCAAGCAAGCAAGGGAGGAAGGAGCGGTATGAGAAAAGAACCGACGATCAGAGGAAAGCGGGCAGCCGGCATCGTCTTCGCGGCGGCTTTGTGCTGCGCGCTCGCGCTCGGCGCCGTCGGCTGCTCGCAAAACGGCCAGGGCACGCAGAGCGCCCAAAACGGGTCCGAGACCCAGCAGCAAGCCACCGAGGGCGAGACCCGCACGTTCACCGACTCGGCCGGGCGCACGGTGGAGGTGCCGGCGCAGATCGACCGCATCGCCCCGGCAGGCCACACCGCCACGCAGGTGCTTTTGACCATGGCGCCCGGCAAGATGGTCACCTTGTCCCAAGAGCTTACGGACGACCAGGCGAAGTACCTGGGCGAAAACTACGCCGAACTGCCCGTGACCGGCGCGGCCTTCGGCTCGAAAGGCGACCTCAACAAGGAGGCTGTGGCGGCCTCCGGCGCGCAGATCCTCATCGACACCGGCGAGCTGAAAGACGGCATAGCCGAGGAGCTTGACACGCTGCAGAAGCAGCTGGGCATCCCCGTCGTCGTGATCGAGACGACCATGGACACCTATGCCGACGCCTACAAGATGCTCGGCGAGCTTCTTGGCATGGAGGAGCGCGGGCGCGAGCTGTCCGAGTACTGCAAGGCGGCCTACGAGGAGACGACCTCCGTCATGGCGGGCATCCCCGAGGGCGAGCGTGTGCGCGTGGCCTACCTCCTTGGCGACAAAGGCACGAACACCATCGCCAAAAACTCCTACCAGGGCCAGGTGGTGGACCTCGTGGCGGACAACGTGGCCGAGCTTGGCAAAGTGTCCGGCAGCGGGCAGGGCGTTGAGATCAGCATGGAGCAGCTGGCCCTGTGGAACCCCGAGCTCATCCTGTTTTCCGAGGACAGCATCTATAGCACCGTGGGCAGCGACGCGGCCTTCGCCGATCTGGACGCCGTCAAGAACGGCGCCTGCTACGAAGTGCCCGCCACGCCGTGGAACTGGCTCAACAACCCGCCGACGGTGAACCAGGTGCTGGGCATGCAGTGGCTGCCGCGCCTGCTGTACCCCGATCAGTACGACGACGACCTGTACGAGACGGTGGCCGGCTACTTCAAGACGTTCTACGGCTACGACCTCTCCGAATCAGAGTTCGACAAGATAGCCGCGAACGCGCAGCCCAAGGCCTAGCGCGCAACGCGTTGCGCGGTCCGCAGCGCGTTGCGCGCGGGCCGGCCGAAACCGGGACCGGAAGCGAGCCTCGGCCCGAAACAGGCCCCCTACGCAGAAGAACCCGGCGCAACGGCCGGGTTCTTCCTTTCGTACGTGCGAATGCCAGCAGAGGGGCTTTTACGCTACTCGGCGGCGGGAGCCTCGGCGGCCTCCTGGGCCTCCTCGATCAGGGCGTCCACGGAAGCGGCCTCCTCGCCGGAAACCTCCATCTCCGTGCCCTCCTCGACAGCGGCCTGCTCGGCGGCCTTCTTGGCCTCAGCCTCGGCGGCCTTCTTGGCGAACTCCTCGGCGCGCTTGGCCTTCTCGGCGGCCTTCGCCTCGCGCTCAGCCTTCTTGGCGGCCTCGCGCTCGGCAGCGGCAGCAGCGCGCGCGGCCTTCTTGGCGGCCTCGCGCTCGGCCACCGTCTCCTTGGCGGCGCCGAACTTGTCAGCGAAGCGCTGAACGCGTCCGCCGGTGTCGACGAAGCGCTGCTGGCCGGTGTAGAACGGATGGCACACGTTGCAGATGTCGATCTTCAGCTCGGGCTTCGTGGAACGCGTGGTGAACGTGTTCCCGCAGCTGCACTTGACCGTGCACTCCATGTACTCCGGATGAATTCCCTGTTTCATGTTCTGGTTCTCCTTTTTCGGGCCTTGGTTTCCGACCAAGGCGAAGACAAGCCTTTGCACTATAGCACACATCCCGCTTACGCAAAGCGGGAATGCGCAGGATTTTCACGAGACCCGGCTTGCAACCGACCCGCCCCAGCCCGCAGCCTCCGCCCGCCAACCCGCCGGCCACCGCCGACTGCCAGCCGCGCATCGCAAGTCGCCGGCCACGCGTCGTCAGCCGCGCTGCCGAGCGCCCCGGCGCCGGAAAGCGGCGAGCGCCGCAACCAGCGCGCCCGCGCCCGCAACAGCCAACGCGGCAACCGGCAGCGCATCGCCGGTTTTGGTCAGGTGGCCCGCCGGGTTCGCCGGCGCGCTCCCCGACGCTCCCCCGCCGCCGGACCCGTCGGCCCACAGAAACTCGAAGCTGCCGAAGTCCGCGCTCGGCACATCGAACAGGAAGCCGCCCTCCACCTTCGTCACGGGCAGCACGCGCGCCTCGCTCGCGGCGATGGCGG
Source organism: Candidatus Rubneribacter avistercoris (assembly GCA_019115845.1). GTDB lineage: Bacteria > Actinomycetota > Coriobacteriia > Coriobacteriales > Eggerthellaceae > Rubneribacter > Rubneribacter avistercoris. Next base: position 13,547 of record DXCU01000042.1, read on the forward strand.
CGTCCAGGTCCCCGCCCGCGCCGCGCACCGACCAGTCGCGCTCCAACCCCTCCAACTGCACCACGGCGATGTCGCTATCGGCCGACATGCCCTCGGCGAAAGGCACGAACACCGTGGTGGCGCTGCCGTCGGCCGCAGACACCCACACGTTGCCGTCGTTCATGTCCACCAAGTCCAAGTACGCGCGCTCGCAGCGCACCTCCCGCCCGTCGAAGCGCGATCCGCACGCCGCGAGCGCCTTGCCGTCCACGGCGGCCATGCGCTCGGCCGACGAGGCGGCCTCGGGCAAAAACTCATCGTAGAGAAGCCCTATGCGCGCACCGTCGTTCGCCGGCAGCCCGGGGTTGGCGTTGCGCAGAAACGCCGTGCCCGCGGCCACGTGGGCATGCGCGCCCGAATCGTTCGCGCATTCGCCTCCCAGCGTGCCGTGCGCGGTGAACGAGCCGTCCACCGCGCTGCCCTCGTCGGCGAACGCCTGCGAAAGGCCCAGCGCAGAAAGCACGCTGGCGGTTGCGGCCGCAAGGGGGGAGTCCTGCCCGTACACCGGTCGCAGGATGTCCGTCGAGAGGCTCTCGGCCGCATCGGTGTCGCTCACCTCGCGCACCCGCACCGTGGCAACGGCCCCATCCGGGCCGGCCGCCAATCCGCCTGATGGCAGCGCGAGCGCTTTGCCGTCCACCGTCACCGCAGGATCGCCCGCAAGCGGCTCCACGGCTATGCGGTAGACCCCAGCCTCCGCGCCCGAGGTCACCGCAGCGTCCTTCGCATCCACGTAACGCCAGGAAAACGGCATGCCCTGCGAAGCCACGTCCCACGACCGGCCGTCCACCGTCACCTCGCTGTCCACGCCGATGTTGGCCCAGGCGGGCTCGGGAAGGGCGTTGACGCTGCTGCCGTCGGCGGCCGCCTGGCCGGCCACGCTGCCCGTGCCCAGGCCGCCTTCGTAAGCCACCAGGTCAAGCGCCATCGGCTCCACCACGTTCGAATCGCCGGAACCGTCCTCCTCCTCAACGACGATCTCCCACAGCACGTGCGCCTCCTTGCCGGCCACCTCGTTGCCCAAACTCGCGGGCACCGAAAGCTCCAGCTCCAGATCCGCGCTGCCGGCCGATTGCGCCGCGTACACCAGCGTCTTCTCCGCGAACACCGACCCCGGCTGCCCGCTCTGCTCGCCCTCGGGCGTGCGCGCTGCAAGCGACACCTCCGCAAGCGCCCGGGACAGCGCCTCGTCGCCCGCCGTGCCCAAGCGCGCCTGCACGTACACGCGCGTAGGACCCGCCACGTTGGCAAGCTCCAGATGGATGCGCTGCGTGCGCTCGTCGCCCGGCATCAGGCCCTTGAACGCGGGGAACAGATCCTGCCCCGCTTGGGAGCTGCCGTCTACGGCAAGCGCGTCGGCCGCGCCGTCGTAGGAAACCGTCGGCTCGTCGGCGGCGAACGCCGGGTGCGCGCCGCCCACGGCCAGCACGCACGCCAGCGCCACGGCCGCCGCCATCGCACACGCCCCCGCAGCTGCGCGCGACCCCGCCGCGCCGCGCATCCTCACGCGCACTCCGCCCATCCTAGGCACCTCCCTCGGCCGTTGCGTTTCCCATAATCAGCGTGCCATCGCCGCTCACGCTCCACACGCCGGAAGCCCAAGCCTTCTCCACGGCGCCCGCAGGACTGGCCTGGATGCTCTGCACCGCAACCTCGCACACAAGCCTGCGGCCGTCGGCAGCGTCCTTCGTGCATTCAAGCCTGCCTATCAGGTTTCCGGTCTTGCCGTTCGGCTCCAGCGGCGCCGTCCAGTAATAGAAACCGTCCGGCCCTTCCTGCCAGTTGGGATCGCCGGGAAAGTCCATCAGCGTATAGTCCGCGCCTTTCTCGGGTTCCTCCCACAGCTGGTTGCCGTCCGCGTCCTGCCAGTAGATGCTCACCGAGGCGCGCACGTAGGCGGTCACCGCGTTTGGGCTGTCGTTCGACACGTGCACGTTCTGCTTCACCGTGTCGCCGTCCGCAAACGGCTGGTCGTCCGATCCGCTCTCCACCACGGTTGGCTCCACCGAGCCAAGCACGAACTCGTTGCTCGCTCCATCGGCCGCCACCAGCCACGCCGCCACCTGCAGCACGCCGGCCGCAGCCAAAAACGCCGTCAGCACGCACGCGAGCACGCCCAAACGGAAGGGCCGCGACGAGGCGAAACGGCTTCTCTGCTCCCCCGCCATGGCTATTCACCTCCCGCATTCTGGCCGCCCAGCAGGTTCTTCACAAAAGCGAAGCCGTCAACCCAGGCGGAATCCTCCCGGACGTTTTCCACCTTCACCGCAGCCGACGCGCTCGCGTCCTCTCCCGCGTTTCCGTACTGGACCGACACCTCAACCGCGCCGGCGACGTCCGCATCCGTCGCCGTCACCCACGCGCCCGAGCCGTCCTCGCCGCCGCCGGGGTTCCACACGCGCACCGTCGGTTTGTAGCGCCATGCCCACTGCGCGTTCTCGGACACCCGGTACGTGCCGCACGGCACCGAAAGCACCGCCTGGCCGCTGTACACGCCTTCGTCGTTAGGCGAATCCCCCACCTTCACCGTCACCGTCCGCTCCTCGTCGCCGGCGCTCACCGCAAACGAGAACGCCGCGCCCGCCGCCCGGGCGTCCGTCGTCTCCTTCACGATGGCGAGCGTGCCGTCGAACTCGAACAGCGCGTCGCCCGCATCCAAGCCGTCCGCGCCGGTGGAATCCATGCGGGTCACGTCGTCGTCGATCTTTTGGAAACCCTCGTCAAAGCGCTGGTACAGGGTCACCGGCACACCGCCTGCGCCCTCGGCCAAAGGCGTGCCCGCGCCATTGTAGGAACGGCTCGCCACGTTCACTTTCAGCTGCGGCTGCGCGTACGGCACGGTCAGCGCCGCAGCCACCGTCAAACCACCGCCATCGTCGTTCGAAATGCCCCAGAGGAGCTTGCTTGTGTAAGAGGCGCCGCTCGCATCGGTGGCCGTGAACACGTTCGTCACAGGATAGAGGTCGAGAACCTTTGTGTTCATGCTTTTACACAAATCGACGACTCCTTGGCGCGTGAAGTTATTGGTATCGTCAGCATTCCACGTTTCAAAGTCGTCCGCCCCTTTTTTGAGGCGCCACGTGCTGAATTTCTCCACTTCGTTGGGGTTGTTCTCGTTGCTCTTTTCCACTTGCTGCTCAATGGCGGAGAACGCCGCAACATCGACCACCGCTTCGACCTGCTCGGTTTTCTGCGTGCCGTCTTCGTTCAGAACAGGATTGCCGTCTTTGTCGAACAAAGGCACGTCCACCGTGGTCAAGAACCCGCGCGACTCATCCTCGGCCACGGACGCAGCGTAGATCACGCTGTTGTCTGTGCCGTGATACTGCACGGTGTAGGTTTCGGTGTACACCGCCGTGTAGGTGATGCCGGCGAACAAAGCATCGCCCGACAAGCGGTGGGTGTAGGACGAGGTGAGCTGCGTGTCCGTCCCGTCGTCGACGCCATACCCCGTGTACCAGCCGTCGAAACGATAGCCCGGGTAATCCTTGGCAACAAGCGTGGCGTCACCATCGCCCCATTCGACGTAACGGTAATCCGCAGGATCATCGCCCGCAGCGTTCATCTTTTCGTCGATATTGGATTCTACCGGCACATTCGCCTGGCGATACACCGGCCACAGCTCCATCGAATGCTCCACCACGGTCCGCTCGCTCACCATGGTCACCGGATCACCAGCGTCGTACGTCACGTAGCCACCTTCGCCCGACCCCGGCCCCTCTTCGGTCCAACCCAGGAAGAACATGTCCCAGCCAACCTTGTACGCAGGATCGGGCGACTTCCCCAGCGCATCGCCCCGAGCGCGCGTTTCCACCTTCGTTACGTCGTCGTCAAGGTGATACACCACCACAAGCGGCTCGTACATCGCCACCACGGTATAACTTTCGCCCGCCTGAACCTCAATGGTAAGCGTGTTGTCGTCATTGGTTGCAGGGTGCTCGTCCACCGCGCCATCGCCATGACGAACCTCGAAGCCTGTGAGTTGATAGATCGTGCCGTCCGAGCCCGTCACATAGCAGCCATTGTCTGCCGTAAACGTCACCCGAGCGCGAGCATCGGCAGTGTAGGAAACGTCTGCAGAAACATTTTCTGTTCCAACCTTGTCAAGCACTGCGCCGCCGTCGTTGTTGTAATTCACCGACACCGTGCCGGCAATCTCATCGGTAGCAAGCGTTTTCGCATCTACCATGCTGGGATCTTTCGGGGTGTTGATGCCCGCACCTTCAATAACCCCTGCTTCGGCAATATTGCTTGTGGTTTCAATATCAAACCGCGTATAGACTGCTTGCAACTCCATCGGACCAGTGCAAACGGCCTCCTCGTCAATAAGATACGGCTCAATTCTGCTCACGTCCGAAGTGCAGAAATAGACACCACCGTCCACCCTGCGCGGTTGGAACAAATAGTTATAAAGATCAGGGTCGTAATTCGGAGAATCCTTGTCGTTCATTTCGGTCACATCAACCCAACCGAGGAAGACAAGACCTTCAACCTTCATCTCGTCGGCACTTGGCGAAGCAGCGCTCGTGCTGGAAAGGCCCGAAGCAGTGTCGTCAAAATGATAGGCATAGGTATTCGACACATCTTCATCAAGAAGCACCTTCTGCTCGTACGTACGCTGCACGATCTTGCATGGATCTTTTGTAACATCCTGAACGAACTCCACTTTTGCAGTCACATGAGCTTCTACCCAGTAATTATTGGTCCCGCCGTAAGTTGTTGCGAGGTATCCAGGATTCCAATCACGCTCAAGAGAGGTCGTCGGCCATGGAATTGTTAGAAGCAACTTGTCACTTTTGTCTGCTGTCCAACCATGGAACCACCACGACTTATCATTCGAACCATTTGAATCATTTAGATCATTTGCTTCGATACGATAATGATAATAAAGACTTTCCGCCTCACCCCACACAGTAGGCCCTGCTGGAAAGTCAGTTGTCACGACAATATGGTCATTTCCTCCTGTGTAAGTTGTATTATGCGCATCTACTATCACGGGAGCAACGATCGCATCATCATATGCATGACTTGCATCATTGCATGTGAAAACCGAGTCTCTTGCGGTTGTATTATCCTCATGAGTAGCCCAATGATCAAACTGATGATGCTTATACGTCGGACCAGCAATGCTCTCGAACTCGCTCTTATAAGTTTCCCATAGCTGCGCGAAATACGTCCACTCCTTGACCACGTCGTCTGCTGGATAATACATATAATCCACCCGGTACTCGAAACGGGCTTCGTAGGTATGGGTTCGGGTGAGGTCCACGTCGTCGAGGTAGAACCTTTGCTCCTTGCTCACGCGAAGGTCTATCGGGTGCTCGATTCCCTGGTTGTCGACGTACGTGACCCTTTCGTACCAGCCGAGGAAGCGGACGCCATCGGGGAATGCGCCGTCGGCTCCCGCTCCTGTGACCTTCACGTAAACACGATTGCCATCTTGTTCGACAGTCGCCGCACCGTAGCCATCGCGCAACGTGTCGTCGTCAACGGCATCCCGCTCGTTTCCCTCGTAGACCACGTTGACGTTGGAGATGTAATCCGAGTAGACGGGATAGAGGTTGGCGGCTTCGGTCACGGTGTAGGTTGCGCCAAGCTCGTAGAACGCGCCACGTGCTTTGAGGTCGGCGAGATCCGTGGAGGTGATGGCGGGGTAACCGAGGTCGACGCCAGTTTTCAAATCGGCTTGCGTCGTCCAGCCAATGAGCGTGGCGGTAGTTGATGGCGCTGCCGTTTCCCCGCTTTCAGTCACCTTGCTAGGAAGCGTGATAGCTTTCCCGTAGTCGTACCAATCGTCGCCCGTGCTTGGATCCTGTACGCCATTCACATCAACAAGGTTGCCCGACACGTCGTGCAGCAGCACCATGGCCTGCGCCTTGAGGACATAGAGGTCGTTGTCGGCGTAGTCGGTGGGATCTTGGGCTTCGTCGGAGTCGGGCCAATGGAGGGTTATCGCGCTGTCGGTCACGTCCTCAGAAGGCTCGTCGATCAAACACCCCTCGTCAAGCACGGCGTTCGTCCCATTGCCCAGCACGCCGCTCTTGTCAAGGAAGATAGCATGGTTTTGCGCGATATCGTTCACCTTGACGCCGCGCATCCGGTACCAACCCGCTCCGCGGTAACCTTCGTTATTCCCTCCGCTAGCCTTGGCATCGCACTCCCAGCTGCTCCCTGCGGGCACCTCCGTTGTCATGTTGGCCGTAATCTCAACCGGGTCGTCTCCCGCCATGTAACCCTGGACGGCGAAATCGTACGGATCGCTCGTGGTCTGCACGTCCCCCTCATCGCTCGCCAAACCCGTGGCGCCGATGGTCACGCTGCCGGCGCCCGGGAAATCAAGCGTCGCTTTAACGGAGCCGCCGTGCACGGGAATGTCACGGTTGTAGTCCATAACCCACTTGTTGTAGTGGTTCTTGCTCCACTCGCTTTCGCTCAGATTGCCCGTGAACTCGTACCTTATCTCATTGCTCTCATTGCGCAGCGTGCCGCCCGCGAAATCGAAGCCCTGACCCTCCCAGAAATCGCGCTCATCGTAGCTATCGTCGCGCGGACCGAATGCGGCTCCATCGGCGTATCCGCCGCTGTACGTGGTCTTGACGGCCAGAATATCCGCATCGGGGCTGCTCAGGCTGCGCATGTAGTACGCTTGATCAATCTTCGCGTTGTCTCCCCCTCGCCCGGTGATGCCGCCGATGTACTTATCCGTCTCGGGAGCCGGTATGCCCAGCGCGATAATGTTGTAGTTGTACGAGCTGAGGTTGCCCGCGTACGACACGCGCTGAATGAGGTTTGTCCCTTCGTCGGTTTCTCGCACGATGCCCGCGATGCCGCCCGTGTAGCCGCGCGTCACGCCCAGGCCAAGGCCCAATCCGAAATCGATCTTCGCATAGGTGTACACCTTGGCCGTGCTGAAGCTGTCTACCACCTGAGAACCGGTGTCATCGCCCTGCATCATGCCCACCACGCCGCCGGTGAACAACTCCGAGTAACTGGCCACGCTCACCGCGGTGTCGTACTTGTTGGTGACGTCCGCATACGTGCGATTGCCGCTCTCGTCCATGATGTCGGTCACGCGGCAGTACTCGATGACGCTGTCGTTCATAGCCCCTACGAGCGCGCCCAGGTACAGCGGCTGCCCGCCGAGCGCCGCCACGCCCTGGGTGGCGCTGCACACCACGCGGCCGGCTCGCATCTCGCAGTTGTAGAACGTGGAGCCGTCCGCTTCGCCCGCAAGCATGCCGCCCATGAGGCCGGCGTTGGTGATGAGGCTGATCACGTTGTTGCCCGGGATAACGCTGGAGGTGCACCGCTCGCACGTGACGTTCAGCAAAAACGTGTCCTTGGCCGATCCCACCACCACGCCGCCACGGTACGATGCACCCACGTAGCAATCCTGGAAATTGACGTTTTTGATGATGGCCCCGTTCGTGCGACCGAAGAACCCGCAATCGGCAACAGCCACAATGCCCGAACGCTCGCTATTCAGATTCTTGAGCGTGTAGCCCTGTCCGTCAAAAGTGCCCGCAAAGGGACGGTCGGACGAACCGACGGAAAGCTGTTTGCGATCTGCGTTCGGGTCTTTATCGAAACTGAATTCGGCGAAGTCGATATCTGAGTCGAGCGTAACAAGATAACCGGAAAAATCGTATTCTGCAGCAGCCTTGGCAAAGCTCCACCAACCCACTGCGCTCTCATGCTGAACCCCTTTATCAGGGATTGGATCAAACACGCGGTAATGCGCTGGCACATCCCCGTTTCTCTCCACCCACTCGAAACCAACAGCGTCGCTCAAGCCTTCAATGCGCGTTTCCGTATACGCCGGCTCGTCCGCGCGCGCTTCTTGCGGGCAGGCAACCGCTGCCAGCAGAAAAACCATCGCAGCGAGCGCGGCGGCGCACAGCGCGCGGGTGAGTTTCGAAGTTGTTCGGAACAGAGTGCTCGTCATGGCCTATCCCCCTTACGCAGTCTGGCTCGGGGGCCATCCGGCCGCGTCCAGCACGTTGTCCTCGTTGTTGTCAGCCTGCACGGCCTGCACCCGAATATCCAGGTAAAACGTCGAATCATCCGGAATGCCCAGCGCGGCAAGCGCATCGGTGTCGAAGGCGAGCGCCTCGATGAGTTCTGCGGTGGTGCCCGCAGCGTCTAGCGGCGTGGTGTAGTAGAACCATCCGCCCGCGCCGTCCGCGTCGGCCCGAAACACCCAGGTGTCGGCGGGCAACGCATCCGGGGCTTGCGCGCCGGCGTCCGAGGTGTCCACGCCCGCGCCATAGCGATAGTCAACCGCCGAAGCGGCGTCTTGCCGCGCGCCCTCCGCGCCGGCCTCCATGTCCAGACGCACGCGCACCCAGCACGCGGCATCGCCTGCGTTCTGCACGCGCACGATGCGGCTTGCGCCCGTATCCGCATCCACGCGGTCGGCATAGCCGTTGGCCACGGGCGCCTCCTGGCCGTTCTCCAAAGTTGTCTCCAAGAGACGTATTTTGACGTTGCCGAACGTCAGCACGTTGTCGGCCTGCAGCGAGCGGACCGTGTACGCCTGCACGGCAAGCACCGCCGCGCACACAAGCGCTGCCGCTGCCGCAAGCGCCAAGATACGTTTCTTCCATGACGAGACCTGCGCCTCGCTCGCATGTTTTGCCTGGCTGGGCATGAGTATGCCTTTCGAGAGTGCGTGCAGATCAAAGCCCCCGCACACCCCGCCGCGCGGAAACGGCGGGGTGTCGACGGCAAACGCGCAAGCAGCGCCGGGGCTGCTTGGGGTTGGGGGTTAGCTAGGGCGTAACGAGAGTCGCCCATCCCTCATCAGTCACCCACTGTTTTGCAGCTTTAACAGCAGCTGTAGCCGACCCATCATCGCCCTCAGTTGCACCAGCCTTCTGAGCGTAAATGTACGCATGGACGATCATCTGCGGATTGTCAGTATACTTAGTCAAGTCAGCATTAGTTGGAGCGTACACCGAAGAGAACACCTCGCCAGTGTAAGCATTCGCAGTCAAAACACCAGGAGCGCTTTCAGTTCCATATACAAACAAGCCACCCGTGTACTTACCTGATTCTGCTGTACTCATATCAACAGCACCAGCTACTGGACCCCAGCCATTCTCCAGTGAAAACACGGGAGCATTAGTTGCGACCTCACCGGTACCTTGGGTCTTGTTTTCCACATACACAAACACATACGCCGAATCACTATCGGGGCCAATACCCACGTTCGGGTTCTTGGCGACCGCATTGTCTTCACCAGGCAGAAGTTTAGACCCATCCACCCATTCCGTCTCGGTCAGATATCCATCTGGCGTAGTTACACCATCTTGATCGGGTATCTTTGGATTATCAGGATCGGGCTCTTTCTCTGGCGTACTGAAGTTACCAACGGTAAACGTGTTCGTCGCATCATCCGTTGCCGTCAGCCACGCGAGCACGCCCGCCACACCGCCTACCACCAGGCAGCAGGCGAGGACTGCGGCGACGATCCCCTTCTTGCTCCTCTTCTTGCTTGTCTCTTGCTCCATGATTGCTCCTTCCAAAAGCAATTCGTCCCCGTTCCCCGCCCGTCATCGAGCACCCCCGGCGCGTCGGCCGTTCCGCGAGCCCCCGACGAGCGAGAGCAGGACCAGCACGCCAACGACTACGACAACTATGTAGACCCCCGGCGGCGTCGTCACAAAGTCGTTGACGTAGCCAAGGTAGGGAACGCACAGCACAGGGACGCCCACCACCTGCGAGAACGAAACCGGATCCGCATCGTGCAGGATCGATCCGTCCGCAGCCTTGTTGGCTATCCCCTGCGTCAGAATGGTTTGGGACTCCGCATCCACCTCGTAGGCTTGGTGGGTGACCAGAGAGCCGGAGTCCTTGCGAAACGTCACGGCGTCGCCGGGTTGGATGGTGGCCGGGTCGGCGGCGCGCACGTAGACGAGGCTGCCCACGGGCAGCTGCGGCTCCATGCTGCCGGAGAGCACGGCGTAGGGGGTCAGCCCCACCAGCCGCACGCCAAGAAACGCCACCACCAAGGCAACCAAGGCGATCAAAACGCACGTGGTCAGAACATTGACGAGGCGCCTCATACGCAGTCCACCCTTTGCGGGGTAGTCGCGCGTTCGAGGCGCCTCGTCGTCATATGGCATGCTCCGTATTAGTGGCTGATCGCGGGCATCCCGCGACCGAAACGGGTGCCCGAAGAAGAAAAGAACCCCATCCCCCTTCGATCACCGTCTCCATTGAACA
>DXCU01000007.1 GCA_019115845.1 Candidatus Rubneribacter avistercoris
GCCAGCTCGGCCGCCTCGGTCAGGCTGAACCCCGCCGCGACGGCCTCCACGGCGAGCTCCCTGGTCTCCAACGGGTACATGCGGACTCCAATCCGGACACCGGAGTGTCCAACTTTTTGTCCGCACCCCCGCTTTGGGAAAATACAGAACATTTTTTGGGAAAATACAGAAAATGTTTTGGGAAAATATCGATCTTTTTAAAAAGGTTGATTGCGGAATGCACGCGAATCCTTTGAAGCCCCCTAAGCTCTTGAAGACCTCGGAACCCTTGGTCGGCCCTGGACCAATGACGGGGACGATCCACAGGCGCCGCATACGCGCCGCCTGTGCGGCTGCGGGCGTTACGCGCGGCCCTCGCGAGCGGCCTTTTTCTCCCAAAACGCCGCCAACCGGGCCCACGTGGCGGCAAGGCCGATGTTCTTCAGGTTGTAGCATCCCTGCTTGACCAGGCTCCAGGAATAGGGCAGGGGGTTCACGCGGGGCGCGGGCAGGCCGAGCACGTCGGCGTAGAGGCGCTTGGCGCCGGGGGAGATCTCGGGGTCGCTCAGCACCAGGTTGCGGTCCATGCGCTCGAACATGCGCCGCGCGGCTTCCCGCACGTCCTCGCGCTCGACGCCCACCACCTCGATGACGCCGCTCAGGTAGGTGAACCCGCGGCTGTTGTGGGCGCGCAGGATGGCCTCGTCCCTCATTCCCAGGCGTTCGAGGACGTCCATCATGTCGTGCCAGCGATCAAAGGGCAAAAGGGTGCTGCCGAGGGCGAAGGAGCGGGACTTCTCGGGCGTCTCCTCGCGGTAGCAGTAGTAGGGCGTGTCCAAATACGCTATCCGCTGCGCCTGGCACAGCGTTTCCACCAGGAAGGGGTTGTCCGCCCAGCCGGCGCCGGGGATCTCGCGGAAGCGGATGCCGCGCTCGTCCAAAAAGCCCTTGCGGTAGAGGGCCGACCATATGGAGGGGTGGTGCGTGAGCAGATGCGCCGCGTCACCGATGGCAAACGGCTGGCGCGGCGGCCTCACGCGGCTGCGGTAGCTGCAGTTGAGCTTGCGCTGCTGGGGCGTGTCGGGCATCCAGATGCGCCAGTACGGGGTCTTCACGATGTCGAGCGGCTCGGAGAACCTCTCCGCGAAGGCCAGCATGTCGGCGTACATGCCCGGCTCCACCCAGTCGTCCGGCTCCACGACGGACACCCAGGCGCCGGTCGCCTCGCGCAGCCCGCGGTTGCAGGTGGCGCCGTAGCCTTCGTTGTGCTTGTCGATGACGCGCACGCGCCCGTCGCGCGCCTCGTACTCCCGCATGATGGGAAGCGAGCCGTCGGTGCTGCCGTCGTTGAGGCACAGGACCTCCAGGTGGGGATGGGTTTGCGCCAGGATGCTGTCCAGGCACTGCCGCAGGTACGGCTCCGCGTTGTAAATGGGGACGATGACGGAAACCAGCTGGTTGCGTGCGGGCATGTCGCCTTGCTCCTTCTTCGCGTCGTGCAGTCCGTCCATGATACCACGAAGGAAAGCGCCCGCCGCGTTTCGTCCTTACGCCTCCATTTCGCGCAGCGCCTCGCGTACCTGATGGTAGGCGCTGCGCGCACGGGGCAGGAGGTCCTGCGCGGATTCCAGATCGCCCTCGCGAAGCGCGTCGTTCAAAGCGCAGCATGCCCCGTACAGCTCGTCGAACGAGAGGTTTCCGGCCACGCCCTTGAGCGAATGGGCGGCTGCCTGGGCGGCCGAGGCGTCCGCGCGCGCAAGCGCCGCCTCCAACTCCCCGAAGTGGGCGTCGTCCAGGAATTTCAGAGCCAATCGGCGAAACAGGGCCTCGTTTCCGCCGAACCTCTCCAGCGCCTCCTCGCGGTTGATGACGGCTCCCGCCGATGCCTTGGCTTGCGTGCCCATGCCCGTCGCTCCTTTCGTCGTCGCGGTTCGCTTCCCAGATGGGACGAACAGTATACTGCGCGCAGCGCTTCGAGAAGCATCACGATCAAACTTTGTCACGCGAACGTTGACCGCGCCCTCGCAAGGTCACAGGGGCGGCTCCTTGCCGCCTTCCTCCACGAACACCCCTTCCTGCTTGAACACCGCGGAGAAGGTTTTGAAGAATATCTTCACGTCCAAGGGAAAGCTGACGTTGCGGACGTAGTCCACGTCGAGCGCCAGGCGGTCGTGCCAGGGAAGCGAGTTGCGCCCGTACACGGCCGCGTAACCGGTGATGCCGGGCTTCACCGTGAGCTTGAGGTGCTCGTCGCCTTGGTAAAGCTCCGTTTCGCGCCGCAGGTCGGGGCGGGGGCCCACCACGCTCATGTCGCCTTTGAGCACGTTGAGGAACTGGGGCATCTCGTCGAGCGAGGTCTTGCGCATGAAGGCTCCCACGCGCGTCATGCGCGGGTCGTCGGCCCCGTTGTAGGTGGAGCCGTCCTCCATCACCAAATCGGGGGCGTTCACCTTCATGGAGCGCAGCTTGTACATGGTGAAGTCGCGCCCGCCCAGGCCCACGCGCGGGGCGTTGTAGAACACCGGGCCTTTGTCCTCGAAGTGGATGAGCGGCGCCAAGATGGCGATGGCCAGCAGCACAAACGGCAGCGCCACCACGCCGACGACCAGGTCGCACGCGCGTTTTCCGAATCGTTCGTACATCAGCGCAGGCCCTCCGCGTCCAGCTCGACGCAGGCGCGCGCGAGCGTTTCGGCCACGCGGTCCACGTCCTCGTCCGCAAGCAGGGTGTGCAGCGGCAGCGTGATCTCGTTTTGGAACCGCGCGAGGGCGTTCGGGAAGTCGGCGATGCTGAATCCGAGCGCGCGGTAGGCGCTGAGCAGGGGCAGCGGCTTGTAATGCACGTTTGCGGAGACGCCCGCCTCGGCCATGCGCTCGATCACGAGGTTGCGAAACTCCTCCGACCTGCCCGTCAGCCGCACCATCATGAGGTGCCCGCTGGAGGAGAATCCCTCCCCGCCCCGTCGCGCCTCGGCGTCCGGCGCGTCCGCGGCGCTTTCCTCCGCGGCGTCGCCGTAGTGGCGCAGCACCTCGACATCCAAGCCGGCGAGGGCGCCCTCGTAGTGGGCGACGAGCTTTCTGCGGCGGGCGAGCAGGGCGGGGTAGCGGCGAAGCTGCGCCAGGCCCAGGCCCGCCTGCAGGTCGGTCATGTTGCACTTCCATCCGGGAAACGCGATGTCGTACTCCCAGGCCCCGGCCTTCGTTTTGGCGAGCGCGTCTTTGGTTTGGCCGTGCAGCGACTGCAGCATGAGGTTTCGGTACAGCTCCTCGTCGTCGAAGACGCCCGCGCGCCAGGAGAGCGCTCCTCCTTCGGCGGTGGTCAGGTTCTTCACGGCGTGGAACGAGAACGCGGTGAGGTCGGCCACCTCCCCGCACCGCTTTCCCTTGCGCGTCGCTCCCAGCGCGTGCGCCGCGTCGGCGACGATGGCGACGCGGCCGAGGGCCTCCTGGCGCTCGGTTGCGGCCCTCCATCGTCCGCGCGCGACGTCCAGGGCGGCGAACAGCCGGTCGTAATCGCACATGCGTCCCGCTAGGTCCACGGGGATGACGGCCTTCGTGCGCTCGGTGACCAGGTCGGGCAGGCGGTCGTAGTCCATCTCGTAGGAATCGGGGGCCGTATCGCACAGCACCGGGGTGGCGCCCACGTGGCAGATGGGGGAGCACGAGGCGGTGTAGGTGTAGGCGCTCGTGATCACCTCGTCGCCCGGGCCTATGCCGAGCGCGCGCAGCGCGCACTCGAGGGCCGCGGTGGCCGAGGACAGGCACGCCGTGCGCGCCGCTCCCGTGAAGGCGGACAGCTCGCCTTCGAGCTGCTTGGTCTTGGGGCCTGTGGTGATCCACCCGCTGCGCAGGGCGTCGGCCACTTCCTCTATCTCGGCCTCGGTGATGTCCGGGGGCGAGAAGGCTATGCGTCTTTGTTCGGTCAAAACCATGCTCCTTTGCACGCGCCGCGCCGTCGGATGCGGCGGGGCCTTCATTGTGACGGGTCGCGGCCCGTTTGGCGAGGGCCGCCGCAAAAGCTACAGCAGGCTGCGTATCAGGTTCACGATGGCTTGGTAGGATCGCGCCTGGTCGAACTCGCGCTCCGCCACGGCGCGGCCCCGCGCGCCCATGATCTTGCGCAGCGAGGCGTTGCGGGCAAGCTCCTGCAGGGCGCGCGCCAGCGCGGGCGCGTTCTCGGCCTCCACGTTGAGTCCGAAGCCGTCCGCGGCCACCTTCGCGCGAAACTCCGGGCTTGAGCCGGTGTTGACCACGGGGTTGCCGCTTGCCAGGTAGTCGCCGATCTTGGTCACGATGCTCTGGGCTGCGGTCTTCACCAGCGAGTTGACCACGATGTCGGACGCGCATAGGTGCGCCGCCATGCTGGCGTAGTCCTGGTACCCCAAAAAGTCGACCGGCGCGCCCAGCTTGGCGGCGAGCGCCTCCAGCTTCTCCCGGTCCGGCCCGTCGCCCAGCACCTTGACGCGCACGGGCGGGCACGGGCGGTTCTGCGCGGGTCCGTACGTGTGGTCCTCCGCCGCGCGCCGGGCCTCCCGCGCCAAGCGGTCCTCCTCCAGAAGCGCCGCGGCCTCCACAAGGGTGGCCAGGTCGTAGCTTGCGCCCAGGGTGCCCGCGTAGGCGGCCCACACTTCGCCGTCGGGTTTTTCCACCTCGCCCGCGCGCTCTTGCGCTCCCTTGTCGAAGGCGGCCAGGTCGTTTCCCACGTACACCGTCTCGCGCGGGTAAGGCTCGTCGCGGTCCGCGGCGGGGCGCGCCGCGTACTCGTCGGAGGTTCCCACGGCGCCCGACAAAAGCCGGTAGACGATGCGCGCGTCGCGCGCGAACGGGTAGAACGCGATGTCGCTGAGCACGGGGACGTCCACCACCATGCGCATGGCCTCGGGCCACAGGTCGTTGATGTCGGCAACGAAGGGGATGTTGGCCTCGCGCGCGCACTCCGCGCAGGCGCGCGCCACGTCGTTGGGCGGTATCTCGGCGTAGATCAAATCGTAGGAGCCGCGCATGCGTTCGAAGTGGGCGCGCAGGTTCCGGGCCGCCACCCGGTGGCTGCGGATGCGCGCCAGGTCGAGGTTTTTGGTGTAGCCGGGCTCGTCCACGAACACGACGCGGTAGGGGAGGTTGCGGTAGCATTCCTTCGAGCAGTCGCGCTGGGCCTTCTCCCAATGCTGGAACGACGAGGTGATGAGGTCCACCTCGAAGCCCTCGCGGACGAGCAGCTCGGACAGGAAGCGGAAGCGCGTGTAGCCGCGCTTCTCGTCGCCCAGCTTGACCCCCATGGTGACGACGGCTATGCGGGCGCGCGGTTGTCTTGGTTTGGCGTTCATAGCGTGCAAGTATAGCAAGGAATGCCCCGGCGCGGCGCGCAAGCCGGCGAACCCCGTCGAATCACCGCGATGCGCCCGGCCTGGGCGCTCATGAGGCGGGAAGGGCGTCCACCCGGTAGACGGCGCGCCCGTCCACCTCGTCGCCCACTTGCTGGAAGCGGACCTTGTCGGTGGAGAGCGCGGCCAAATCCTGCGTGGACAGCAGGTAATCGACCTCCAGAAGCGGCACGTCGTTAGGATTGACGGAGAGCGTGAAGCTGTCGAAACCGGCCTCGGTGAACGCCGTGGGCCCCTCGGCGACCACGATGGAGATGTGGGCGTAGCGGTTGTAGGTGGCGTCGAAGCTTCCCTGCGGGTCGAACCGGCGCCACAACTCCAGGTTGGGGTAGACGTTGCAGGTGTTGACCACCGAGGCGCCGGCGGTGGCCGCGAGGTCGGCGTAGGCGGAGCTTGCCTCGCCGGTGACGGCCCAGCGGGCATCGGGGTCCGCGGCATCGATGGCAGCCACGGCGAGGCGCGTGCGATTGTCGAGCAGAGGCGACGCGCCCACCTGCACAGGGTTCACCATCACGCCCATGAACAGGGCAAGCAGAAGCGCGTACGCCGCAAGCGCCCCGTCGCGGCCGTCGGCGCGCCGCGCAAGGAGGTACATGCCGGTCGCCAGGACGGCCGCGCACACGGCCAGCGCGGCCGCGTTGTAAAACCAGGGGAACAGCACCGCCGAGGCCGCCATGAGCGCCCCTGTCAGAACGAGGGCCAAAGCCGCAGCCGCCCGGCGCGAGGGGCGCGTGCGCGCAAGCGCCAGGCTGCGGAACGGCAGAAGCAGGTTCACCAGGCCGAACACGATGAACGCCTTGGAGTACAGCCCGCCGGTGCTGTAGCTCATGAGCGTGGCCTTCGCCAAAGGCTCGGGAAGGCCGACAAAGCAGTACCAGCCGAGGAAGGCGGCCAAGGCCAAAAGCGCGACCAGGCAGGCGTCGCGCGTGCGCTCCTTGACGAGCACCCACAGCGCCGCCAGCACGCCGAGCGGGAAGAAGTCGTAGACCGACGCGTAGGCGTCCATGCGCAGGCTGTCGGAGAAGGAGCGCAGCGGGGCCAGCGCGTCAAGGGGGTACTGAGCGAGCAGGGGCAGCGCCCCGCCGCCGCAATCGACGCGGTGCCCGGGGTAGGCGGTGGAGAGCACGGCCTGCACGGTGTCCCACGACTTTCCCAGCACATAGGCCATGCCAAGGCAGAACAGCAGGAAAAACCCGCCGATGACGAGGGCGTCTTTCTTCCCAAGCGTCGCCTCGCGCCGGTGCGTGGCGATGTGGACGACCATCATGACCAGGAAGAGCCAGGCCATGGGAACCTGCTGGGCGGGGTAGAACGTCAGCACGAACCCTCCGGCGCAGATGACGAACGGAACGCCCAGCGCCAGGCGGACCCGGTACGAGTGCGTGCGCAGGTACCGGACGACGACGAGGAACATGGCCTCGCAGAACACGATCATCTCCACGAAGCCGTTGACGGCGAACCACCAGCTGACGAACGGCGCGAACGTCACCAGCAGCGCCAGGCACGCCGCGAGCGCCCGCTGTCCGCGGGCAAGGAGCATGCCCGTCTCGAAGGTGCACATGAACAGCAAAACCGTGCGGGCGCACCAGAAGAAGGCAAGCCCGCGCTCCGGCCCCAGCAAAAGGTAGCCCCAGTGAAACGGCCGGAACGCGACGGCGAGGTCGGCCGCCGGCTGGCCGTAGACGATGAACATGTCGGTGGGCGTGCCGCGGAACGTTTCGCCCACGTAGGGCCAAGGCCCTGCGGGATCGAAGTACTGGGCGAACGCCATAGGCGTGTTGACCAGGTATTCGTCGGATCGGCAGGCGCGTGCGGAACCGAAGAGGGTCCCGTCCCAGCCGCTGCCGTCGTACCACATGCCAAGCGACGAGCCCGAGATGCCGAGCGCCGTGCCGACGGCGATGGCGCCAAGGGCCAGCGGCCAGCGGAAGCGGTAGAGAAAGGCTAGGCAGCGCGTCCGGTGCGCGAAAAACGCCGTTGCGGCCGCCGTGCCGAGGACGATGCCCGCGGCGACAAGCGCCAGGTTGCGGGGCAGGGCGAGGCGCTCCGCGCACGAGAGGAAAAACGCCGCGGCGCCCGCGTCGGCGTCTATGCTTTCGAGGTTGAGGTAGAGGAAGGCGAACGCGGTCAGCGCGATTGCGGCGCCAAGGCCGCCAAGCAGGGTTTTTGCACGATCGCTGCCCACGGGGTCCTCCTTGACTGACGGTTCGTTCGGGCATCTTACCACACCGGGCCGCATCTGGCGCGGCTGCGGCGGGAGCTGCGGTCGTGCGGTCGTGCGCCTGCGGTCGTCGCGGACGCGCTCCCGCTGCGACCGTGCGCCCGCTGCGGCCGCATCTGACGCGCTCCCCGCTGCAACCGTGCGCCCGACGGCGCCCCTGCGCGCGGCGTTTCGGGTTCGGCGGTTGGATATAATGGGCGCACCGACAAAACGGAGGGCTTCGGAGAGGGGGCGGCATGACGGAGGCGCGCGCGGCACGAGGCGGGCTGGCGGCGCGCGGCGCCTCGCGGCTCTTTGGGCGGCTGTTGGACCTTCTGGGCCGTCCCGGCCGCCGCGAATGGGCCTTCGCCGCAGCGCTGGGCGTTCCCTTCGGCGTCTCGCAGGCGCTTGGCTGGTTCGTCGCCCGCGGCGGCGAGCTTGCCGACCTCAGAGCGGGGGACGCTGCGCTATGCGCGGCGGCGTCGCTTATTTTGGCGGCCCTGGCCGCTGCGGCGTTCGCGGCGCTGCTCTCCCGCGTCCTGCGGCCGCGCGCGAGCGTTTCCGGATCGGGCGCCTCCCGGCGATCCGCCGATCCGCGCACGGCGCTCGGGCGGGCGCTGCGCCGTATGTACGACCGCGATCGCCTCTGGCCGCGCGCATGGCTTACCATCGCGGCGTGCTGGCTTCCCGCGTGTGCGGCCCTGTTCCCCGGCGTGCTCGCCTACGACCCGCTCTACGAGCTGAAATGGGCGTTGTCAGACGGCGTGACCACCTCGTTCCACACGCTCGCGCATTCCGCGTGGCTGTCGGCGTCGGTGGCGTTTGGCAGGGACGCGTTCGGCAGCGCGGAGGCGGGCCTTGCTCTGTACACGGTTGCGCAGGTCCTGCTGCTCTCGGGGGCCCTCGCGTGCTGCGTGGCGGCGCTGAGGAGGTTCGGGGCGCCTTTCTGGTCGCAGATGCTCGCCTTGGCGTGGTTCTCGCTCTTCCCCGCTCACGCCGTCTTGGCGATGACGGCCACCAAAGACGTCGCCTTCACGGCGTTTTTGGTGCTTTCCGTTGTCCTCTCGTGCGAGGCGGCGCGCGATCCGAAGCGTTTCTTCGCACGGGCGCGGGGTCCGCTCGCCCTGGCCGGAGCGTTGCTGCTCATGTTCGCGTTCAGGAAGAATGCCCTGTACGCTTTCATTGCGGCGGGGCCTTTTCTTGTGGCGGCGTGCCCGGGCGCGCGCGGGAGGGCGGCCGGGTTGTGCGCGGCGTGCCTTGCGGTCGGCGTGCTGTACTTCGGACCGGTTCACGGAGCGCTGTGCGACGAGGACGCCCCCACCGTGCCGCCGGCGGGCAGCACTGAGGCCCTGTCGGTCCCCCTGCAGCAGCTCGCCCGCGCCATGGTGCGGGAGGGGGAGGGCCTTGGCGCGGAGACGTTCGCCGCGGCGGAGTCGTACGTGCCCGCATGGCGCTCCTACGACGAGCGCATAGCTGATCCCCTCAAATTCGGGAGCGGCAACAGGAGGGTGGAGGAGGACCCGGCCGGCTTCCTGTCCGTGTGGGCGCAGGTTGGCGCGTTGCGCCCTGCCGTGTACGCCGATGCCTGGCTCTCGCTGAGCCACGGTTTCTGGTACCTGGACTTTCGCTATTCCGATTTCTCGCAAGGGCGTCCTTACCTCGAATGGCGAAGCGTGCCCCGCGAGGCCATCTCCGACGGCGACGCCGATGCGTTCGTCTATATCGGTCAGACGGGGCCGGCCGCCTTGCGGGAGACGGTGGGGCGGTTCATGGACCGCATGCCTTGGGATTCGGTCCCCGTTCTCTCGTGGCTGTTCAACCCGGGGCTTTTCGCCTGGGTGCTGATCGCGTCGGCGACGTCGTGCTTGTACCTGCGGCGTTACCGGCTGGCGGCGGCGCTCGCGCTTCCCCTCGCGTACCTGGCCACCTGCCTTTTGGGCCCCACGCTGCTCATCCGCTACGCCTACCCCCTCTTCGCGCTGGCGCCCTTTGCGTTGGGCATGCCGTTTGTCCGGGAGGGCGGTCCGCTATAATAGGGCGCCAAGCCCTGCGCGGCGCGCGGGCTTCGTTTGATGCGTCGGAAGGCAACGGAGCGAGGTCATGAGGTTCTCGATAATCATCGCCGCCTACAATGTGGAGCGCTACATCGCGGAATGCGTCGAGTCGCTGCGGCGGCAGACGTTTCCCGACTTCGAGGCCATCGTGATAGACGACGCCTCGACCGACGGGACGCTGGATGAGGCGCGCCGCGCCGCGGGCGGCGACGAGCGCTTCCTGTTTCTGCCCCTGCCGGCCAACGCGGGGCAGTCGGCCGCGCGCAACGCGGGGCTTGACCGCGCGTCGGGCGAGGTCGTGCTGTTCTTGGACTCCGACGACTACTATCGCGACGACGCGCTGCAGACGATCGCCTCGCGCATGGAGGCGGACGACCTCGACCAGCTCTACTTCTCCGCCGAGACCTTCTACGAGAACCGCCGCCTGCGCCGCGTCCGCTACGAGGACCAGGAGTCGCGCGCGAGCATAGAGGGGGTCATGCCGGGGGTCGACCTGTACGTGGAGTTCGAGCGGACGGGGGCGTTTCGGCCCTCGTCGTGCCTGTACGCCGTGAGGCGCGCGATCGTGGAGGAGGCGGGGCTGCGCTTTCGGGAGGGCATCATCCACGAGGACCTGCTGTTCATGATGCTGCTCATGCCGCTTCCCCGGCGGGCGGCGTTCGAGAACGCGCCGCTGTACCGCCGGCGCATGCGCGAGGGATCCACCATGACCTCCGCGTTCAGCATGCGCAACGTGGACGGGCTGTTCCGGGTGGCCCAGGATCTGGGCGCCTGGCTGGACGGGCACGCCGACGACTATCCGCAGGCGTTTCGCGACGCGTACGCCGCGCGCGTGTTCGACACCTGCCACGTGGCTGCGCGCTATCTGTTCGAAATTCCCGAGGAGGACGTGGAGCGCTACCGCGATGCGCTCGACCCGCGCGACCGCATCGACTTCGACCTGCGCGTGCTGCACCTCCATCGCGCCGTGAAGGACGTGTACGACGAGATGGAAGGCTCGCGCACCTATCGGCTGGGGCGGGTGTTCCTGGCGTTTCCCAGCTGGGTGAAAAGCCGCGTAGTCCTGCCCAAGGCGAAGCCGCGGGACGAGGGGTGACCGCATCCGGCGGGCGCCCGCGTCGCCGGGCCGGCGCGCGGGGCGTAACGAATCGGAAACATCCCGCGCTATAATAGAGAGCCGGAAAAGCGAACGTAGACGGCGCCCTTTGGGCGGCGCGCGAGGAAAGAGGACGGCGCATGACCGCGAACCCCGAGCAGGATTTCGTCCTGAAGACCATCAAAAGCCGCGACGTTCACTTCGTCCGGTTCTGGTTCACCGACGTGCTGGGCACCATGAAGTCGTTCGCCGTCATCCCCAGCGAGCTGGAGGACGCCTTCGCCGACGGCATGGGCTTCGACGGCAGCTGCATCGAGGGGTTTTGCCGCACGCAGGAATCCGACATGCTGGCCTATCCCGACGCCTCCACCTTCCAGGTGCTGCCGTGGCGTCCGGAATCCAACGCGGTCGGCCGCATGTTCTGCAGCATCCGCACGCCCGACGGAACTCCGTTCGAGGGCGATCCGCGCCATGTCCTGGCGCGCACGGTGGACAAGGCGCGCGACATGGGCTTCGCGTTCAACGTGGGGCCGGAGCTTGAGTACTACTATTTCAAAGACGCCGAGGGCACCGAGGTGCTCGACCGCGGCGGCTACTTCGACCTCACAAGCCTCGACTACGCGTCCGATCTGCGCCGCGACACGGTGCTCACGCTGGAGAAGATGGGCATTCCCGTGGAGTACTCCCATCATGAGAACGGCCCCTCCCAGCACGAGATAGACCTCCGCTTCACCGATGCGCTGTCCATGGCCGACGCCGTGATGACCTACAAGCTGGTGGTCAAGGAGATAGCCATGAAGCACGGCGTGTACGCCTCCTTCATGCCCAAGCCCATCGCCTGCGAGCCGGGCAGCGGCATGCACGTGCACCAAAGCTTGTTCGACCTGGAGGGCAACAACGCCTTCTTCGATCCGGACGACCCGCAGGGCTACCATCTGTCCCGGGTGGCGAAAAGCTACCTGGCGGGCCTTTTGAAGTACGCCCCCGAGTTCTGCGCGGTCACCAACCAGTACGTGAACTCCTACAAGCGTCTGACGGCCGGCGGCGAGGCGCCCATCCACCTGGCTTGGGCGCGCAGCAACCGCTCCACGCTGGTGCGGGTGCCGGGGTACCGTCCTTCAAGCGAGATGGCGTGCCGTCTGGAGCTGCGCAGCCCCGACCCCGCCGCGAACCCCTACCTGGCGTTCGCGGCCATGCTGGCGGCGGGGCTGGCGGGCATCGAGGAGGAGCTTGAGCTTCCCGCGCCGGTCGAGGACGAGGATTTGTTCTCGCTTTCTCGGCAGCAGCTGCGCGAGCGGGGCGTGCGGACGCTTCCCGAGAGCCTGGGCGAGGCGGTGGAGCTGTTCGCGGGCTCGACGCTCATGCGCGAGACGCTGGGCGAGCACATCCATGGCTACCTGGTGGCCGCCAAGCGCGCCGAGTGGAACGACTACCAGGCGCAGGTGTCCCCGTGGGAGCTTGACCGGTACCTGGCGGTGCTCTAGCATGGGGAGCGGGAGAGGGCGGAGGGGTCCGTTATGAGGAAGAGCGTCATCTTCGTGGCCGACAGCCTGGACAACGCGCACAAGTTCCAACAGGTCCTCTCGGGCTTGGACGTGGAGGTGGCGGCGGGGTCGTCGGCGCAGTTCGAGCGGCTTCTCTCGCGGCATCCTTCGTGCGATCTGGTCATCTACGAGGCGCGCGGCGACGCGTTGGCCGACATCGCCCGGGCAGAGTCGCTCATGCGGGAGGGCGCGGCGGCGTCTTTGCTGATCATCGTGGACGAGGACCGGTTGGGGGAGTTCCGTTTGCCCGTGCAGGTGAAAAGCGACTTCGTGGTGCACGGAGCCGGCGAGGGCGAGTGCGCGGCGCGCATTCGGCAGCTTCTGTGGCCGGGCAACGAGGGATCGGCGTCCGATCTGCTCATCGTGGACGACATGGCGGTGAACCTGGCCACCTACCAGGTGACGGTGGGCGGCGCGCCGGTCGACTTCACCTATTTGGAGTACGCGCTCCTGGCGTTTCTGGTCACCCATCCCGGGCGCACCTACTCGCGCGACGCGCTTCTGAGGCGGGTGTGGGGCTTCGACTATTACGGCGGCTCGCGCACCGTGGACGTGCACGTGCGCCGCGTGCGGGCCAAGCTGGGGCCCGACCTGGCCCAGCATCTGGAGACGGTTCGCGGCGTCGGCTACCTGTGGAGCGCGTAGGGGCCTGAGGCGGCGCCCCCCCCGCGAAGGGGCGCGCCGCCGAGCGAGGCGCGCCGCGCAAGGGGATTCTCTGTTTCCGGAGGGCGGCGCCGGCCCGTTTGCGCCGGGGAGGCTATACTAGGCGTCCGGAACACCCAGCGACGGAGGACCCCATGCCCAAAAAGATTGCCGTGATCGACGGAAACTCCCTCATGCACCGCGCCTACCATGCGGTGCCGCCCACCATGAACGCCCCCGACGGCACGCCCACCAACGCCGTGTTCGGGTTCGTCGCCATGCTGCTCAAGTTCATCGACATCGCAGGCCCCGACGCGCTCGTCTGCGCCTTCGACGCGGGCCGTCCTGCTTTTCGCATGGAGGCGCTTGAGCAGTACAAAGCGCAGCGCCCGCCCATGGACGAGGACCTGAAGGTGCAGTTCCCCATCATCGAGGAGCTGCTTTCGGCCATGAACGTGCCGGTGGTGCGCGTGAAGGGCTGGGAGGGCGACGACGTGCTGGGCACCATCGCCGCGCGCGACGAGGAGCTGGGCTTCGAGACGCTGCTCGTCACCGGCGACAAGGACGCCTACCAGCTGGCCACGGACAAGACGCGCATCGTCACCACGAAAAAGGGCATCACCGACGTGGCCATCTACGGCCCGGCCGAGGTGGAGGAGCGCTACGGCGTGCGCCCCGATCAGTTCATCGACTTTTTGGGCCTCAAGGGCGACTCCTCCGACAACATCCCCGGCGTTCCCGGCATCGGCGACAAAGGGGCCGCCAAGCTTTTGCAGGCCTACGGCAGCCTCGAGGGCATCTACGAGCACGTGGACGAGCTCAAGGGCAAGCAGAAGGAGCGCATCGTCGAGAACAAGGACATGGCGTTTCTGAGCCGGAAGGTGGCCACCATCGTGCGCGATCTGGACTTCCCGCTCGATCTGGAGGCGTGCAGCTTCCCGTCGTTTAACCCCGACGCCGTGACCGAGGCGTTCGGGAAGGTGCGGTTCAACGCGCATCTGTCCCGCGTGCTCAAGCTGGTGGGGCGGGAGCCGGTGAAAAAGCCCGCCGCGCTGGCGGTGGAGCCGGTGGTTTCGGGTCCTGAGGCGGACGCGCTCGTGGACGCGGCCATCGCCCGCGGCGAGGCGCTGGGCGTGGCGTTCGTGGAGCCGGAGCAGGCGTCGCTGTTCAGCGCCGGGCTGCACTGCGCCGTCAGCACGGGGGAGGGGACCGCCGTGTTCTCCGACGACGCCGGCTTGGCCGCGTTCGCGCGCGTGGTGCGCGCGGGGACGTTCGCCTCGCTCGACGTCAAGGCCGACGTGCATCGCGTCTATCCCGCCGACACCGCGCGAAAGGCCCTGGTGGACGATGGCGACCTCATGTCCATGAGCGCCTTCGACCTGGGGCTTGCCGGCTACGTGCTGAACTCGTCGGTGGCCGAGTACTCCTACGACGCGCTCTTGGACGCCTACTGCGGCGGGACGCTGCCCGAGGCGAAGGACGACGCCGGCCTGGCCGCCGTCCGCGCCGCGGCGGCGCGGACGCTGGTGGGGCCGCTCACCGAGGCCATCGAACGGGACGGCAGCCACCGCGCGTACTTCGACATCGACCTGCCCCTGGTGGCGGTGCTCGCCGTCATGGAGCGCACCGGCGCGGCGGTGGACTGCGACCGCCTGGCGGAGCTTGGCGCCAGCACGCAGGTGGAGCTTGACGATTTGCGCGGGCGCGTCTTCGCGATGGCGGGGGAGGAGTTCAACCTGGACTCCCCCAAGCAGCTCTCCCGCATCCTGTTCGACGTTTTGGGCCTCACGCCCCTCAAGAAGAACCAGCGCGGCTACTCCACCGACGCCGGCGTCCTCAAGGAGCTGGCGAAGGTCCACGAGCTTCCCGACCTGGTGCTGCGCTACCGCGAGCTTGCGAAGGTGAAGTCCACCTACATAGACGCGCTGCCGCGCATGCGCGCCGAGGACGGACGCGTGCACACCAGCTTCAACGAGACGGTCACCACCACCGGCCGCCTGTCGTCGTCGGATCCCAACCTGCAGAACATCCCGGTGCGCACCGAGTTCGGCCGCCAGATCAGGGGGTGCTTCGTGCCGCTTGAGGAGGGCAGCCTCTTTTTGTCCGCGGACTATTCGCAGATAGAGCTGAGGTTGCTCGCGCACCTGTCGGGCGACGAGCATCTGGTGGCGGCCTTCTGCTCGGGGGCCGACTTCCACGCGGCCACGGCGGCGCGCGTGTTCGGGCTTGCGGTGGACGAGGTCACGCCCGAGCTGCGCAGCCGCGCGAAGGCCGTGAACTTCGGCATCGTGTACGGCCAGCAGGCGTTCGGGCTGTCGCAGAGCCTGGGAATCCCCTTCGGGGAGGCCAAGGAGATGATCGACCGCTACTTCGAGGCGTATCCGGGCGTGCGGTCCTACCTGGACGACACGGTGGCCGCCGCGAAGGAGAAGGGCTACGCCGAGACCATGTTCGGCCGCAAGCGCCACATTCCCGAGCTGCGCGCGGGCAACGCCAACCAGCGCGGCTTCGGCGAGCGCACCGCCATGAACCATCCCATGCAGGGCAGCGCGGCCGACATCATCAAGCTGGCCATGGTGGAGGTGCAGCGGCGCCTCAAAGAGGGAGGCTTTCGCGCGAAGCTGCTTTTGCAGGTGCACGACGAGCTGGACTTCAGCGTTCCGGCCGACGAGGCGGAGCGCCTCTCGGCCATGGTGAAGGAGGTCATGGAGGCCGCGGCCAGCCTGCGCGTCCCCCTGGTGGCCGACGTGTCCTTCGGCGCCACGTGGGCGCAGGCGCATTAGGGCTGCGCCAACCGGCGGTTTCTTGCGGGCGGGGAGCGCGTGGCGCGCAAAGCGCTTCGCATCCTGAAAAAATCCACACCACGCCGCCGCGAGTGGCCAAGATGTGTGCTATCATGCAAACGTTGTGCCCAAACGGGCATGGCGTAGGAAGAGTGCGATGATACGCGGAGACTGTGCATACGGAAGTTCGTTGACTTGCTACGGTCGCGCTGCTAAGATATCGCTTTGCGTCTATTTCGTTCAAGGAGACACTCATGTACGCAATTGTGAAAACGGGCGGCAAGCAGTACAAGGTCGCCCCGGGCGACAAGCTGAACATCGAGAAGCTTGACGCCGCCGTGGGAGACAAGGTGGAGCTTCAGACCATCTGCGTCGTCGACGGCGAGAAGGTGGAGGCCGATCCTGCCAAGGCGGCCGCAACGAAGGTCACGGCCGTCGTCTTGGAGCAGTTCAAGGGCGAGAAGCAGCTGGTCTTCAAGTTCAAGAAGCGCAAGAACTACAAGAAGCTGCGCGGACACCGTCAGCACCTGACGCGCGTCGAGATAGAGTCGGTGGGCGCGGCCAAGAAGCCCGCCGCCGCCAAGAAGGCCGCCGACAAGCCCGCGTCCGAGGACGCCGAGTAAAGCGCAAGGAGGGAGCACCATGGCTCATAAGAAAGGTCTCGGATCCACCCGCAACGGCCGCGACTCCCGCGCCAAGCGCCTGGGCGTGAAGATGTTCGCCGGCCAGACCGTGAGGACGGGCAACGTCATCGTCCGCCAGCGCGGCACGAAGTTCCATCCGGGCGACAACGTCGGCCGCGGCAAGGACGACACGCTGTTCGCCCTGTGCGACGGCACGCTGGAGTTCACGCGCGGCGTCAAGCGCAGGGTTCACGTCCGCCCCGAGGCGTAAGACAATTCGCTGCGAAGGCGCGACGTTTCCGCGTTGAACGGTGCCCCCTGGTTGACAGGGGGCACTTTTCGTATACGATCAGGCGTGTCAGACGACCGCCGACCCGCGGCCGCGCGCAGGGGCGCGCTGCGGGACGGGATGCGAGGAGACCCCCGTGTTTATCGACAAAGTGCGCATACAGGTGAAGGGCGGCGACGGCGGCGCCGGGTGCATGTCGTTTCGCCGCGAGGCCCACGTGCCCAAGGGCGGGCCGGACGGCGGCGACGGCGGGCACGGCGGCAACGTCGTGGTCGAGGCCGACGCGGGCCTGTCCTCGCTCATCGAGTACCGTTTCAAGCACCACTTCAAGGCCCAGCGCGGCACGCATGGCAAAGGCTCCCGCATGCACGGCGCCACAGGGGAGGACCTGGTCTTGAAAGTGCCCGTGGGCACGGTGGTGCGCGAGTACTTCGAAGAGGAGAAGGAGGCGGGCGAGCTTATCGCCGACCTGACGCGTGACGGCGAGCGCGTCGTTGTGGCCGAGGGCGGCATGGGCGGACGCGGCAACATCCACTTCGTCACGTCCATGCGCCGTGCGCCCGCGTTCGCCGAGCTGGGGGAGCCTGCCCAGGAGCGGTGGATCGAGCTGGAGATGAAGCTCATGGCCGACGCGGCGCTCGTGGGCATGCCGAGCGCGGGCAAGTCGTCGCTCATCGCCAAGATGAGCGCGGCGCGTCCGAAGATAGCC
This sequence comes from Candidatus Rubneribacter avistercoris, assembly GCA_019115845.1. Taxonomy (GTDB): domain Bacteria; phylum Actinomycetota; class Coriobacteriia; order Coriobacteriales; family Eggerthellaceae; genus Rubneribacter; species Rubneribacter avistercoris. The sequence continues at coordinate 17,300 of DXCU01000007.1, forward strand.
GACTATCCGTTCACCACGCTCGTGCCGAACCTCGGCGTGGCGCGCTCGGGCGACTACGGCTTCGTGGTGGCCGACGTCCCCGGGCTCATCGAGGGCGCGCACGAGGGGCGCGGTTTAGGACATGAGTTTCTCCGGCACATCGAGCGGACGGCGCTCATCGTGCACGTGGTGGACCTGACGGGCGACTGGGAGGGGCGCGACCCGCTGGCGGACTACGAGGTGATCAACCGGGAGCTGGCGCTGTACGCCGACGAGCTGGCGCGGCGCCCCCGCATCGTGGTGGCCAACAAGATAGACGTGCCCGGCACGGAGGAGGCGTGCGAGCGGCTGGCCGAGCGCGTGCGGGCCGACTCCGTGGCCGCGGCAGGCGGCGACGAGTTCGCCCCAAGCCCGGTGGACCCGCGGCTTTACCGCGTGAGCGCGCTCACGGGCGAGGGCGTGGACGGCTTGAAGGCGGCCATCGCCCGCAAGGTGCGCGATCTGCGCGAGGAGGCCCGCCAGGCGGCGGAGGCCGACGCGCGCTACGAGCACGTGTGGGAGCTTCGGCGCGAGGCGCGCGACAAGCGCTTCGAGGTGCGCCCGCTCGGCGGCGGCGCGTTTTGCGTGGAGGGTCCGCAGGTGGAGCGCATGGTGGTGCAGACCGACTGGGAGAACGAGGAGGCCGTGCTGTTTTTGCAGCACCGCCTGAAGCGCCTGGGGGTGGACCAGGCGCTCGAGCGCGCGGGCGCGAGGGACGGCGACGAGATACGCATCCTGGGCCGCGCGTTCGCGTTCGAGTCGGGCCGATCGGCGGCCGACGCGTTCGAGGAGCTGGACCTGTGACGCCGGCTGCGCATCCGGCGGGAGGGGCCTGTTCGGGGCGCGGGCGGCGCCTGGTCGTCAAGATAGGCTCCTCCACGCTCACCACCTCCGAAAGCTCCATCGACTACGCCTACCTGCGGGGTCTTGCCGACCAGGTGGCGCGGGTGCGCGATGCGGGGTGGCGCCCCGTCATCGTGACCTCGGCGGCCATCGCGTGCGGCCTTGAGGCCCTCGGCATACGCAGAAGGCCCGCCGACATGCCCAGCCTCCAGGCTGCGGCCTCGGTGGGGCAAAGCGCGCTCTCCACGGCCTATGCGGAGGCGTTCTCGCCGCACGGCATCGTCACGTCCACCGTGCTGCTCACGCGCCGCGACACCGCCGACCGCCGCGCGTACCTGCATGCGCGCGACACGCTTTTGCGCCTGCTGGACTTGGGCGTGGTGCCCATCGTCAACGAGAACGACACGGTGTCGGTGGAGCAGATCCGCTTCGGCGACAACGACACGCTGGCCGCCTTGACGGCCTGCCTCATCGATGCCGACCTGCTGGTCATCCTGTCGGACATCGAGGGCCTCTACGACGCCAACCCGAACCTGCATCCCGACGCGCGGCTCATCCCGTGCGTGGAGGGCATCGGCCCCGACATCATGGCGGCCGCCGGCGGGGCGGGCACCACCGTGGGGTCGGGGGGCATGATCACCAAGATCAAGGCCGCGCGCGTGCTCATGGTGGCGGGCATTCCGATGGTCGTGTGCCATGGGCGCCGCGAGGACGCCATAGTGGACGCGGCGGCGGGGCTGGACGTGGGAACGCGGTTCGTGGCCGCGGAAAAGCCCCACGAGATCACGCCGAAGAAGCTGTGGATCGCCCTTGGCGACGCGGCGCGGGGCGCGCTTGCGGTGGACGAGGGCGCAAAGGACGCCCTCAAGCGGCGCGGCAGCTCGCTTCTGTCCGTGGGCGTCCGGTCGGTTGAGGGGCGCTTCGACGCGGGCGACATCGTGGACATCAAAGACGGGGCCGGGCACCTGTTCGCGCGCGGCAAGACGGCGTTCTCAAGCGACGAGGCGGCGCTGGCCATCGGGCGCACGCGCGATGAGCTTAAGGCGAACCGCCTGCTGGCAAGCCTTGCCGAACGGCCCCTTGTGCATCGGGACGAGCTGGTGGTGTTCGAGTGAGGGGTTTTGGCGCCCTCGCCGGCTTCGGTGGGTTCGCGCGCGCGGCGCGGTCGCGGGCGCGGCGCCGGTCGTGTACAATGGCGGGACGATGAAGGAGGTGCTCCATGGGTGACGTGAAGGCGGAGGTCCGCGCGGTGGCCGAGGCGGCGCGGGCCGCCAGCGCGAAGCTGGCGCAGACGAGCGCGCGCGAGCGCGACGGGGCCCTGCGGGCCATGGCGGCGGCGCTGCGCGCGCAGGCGGGCGCCATCGTGGCGGCCAACGCGCGCGACATGGAGGCGGCGCGCGCGAAGGGCACGGCGGACAGCCTGCTCGACCGCCTGATGCTGGACGCGGGCCGCATCGAGGGCATGGCGTCGGCGCTGGAGGACTTGGCCGCGCTGCCCGACCCGGTCGGGCGCGTGCGGGAGGAGCGCGTGCTCGAAAACGGCATCGCGCTTTCGCGCGTCAGCGTGCCGCTCGGCGTGGTGGCCGTGGTGTACGAGGCGCGCCCGAACGTCACGGCGGACGCGGCGGGCATCTGCCTGAAGTCCGGCAACGCCGCCGTCTTGCGCGGCGGGAGCATGGCGGCCGCCTCGAACGAGGCGATAGCGCGCGTGCTGCACGACGCCGCGACGGCCGCCGGCATGCCGCGGGGGTGCGTCGGGCTGGTGTCGTCCGCCGACCGCGCGGCGGCCGACGCGCTCATGGAACTGCACGGGGTCGTCGACGTGCTCATCCCGCGGGGAGGGGCGGGGCTCATCCGCCGCTGCGTGGAGCATTCCAAGGTGCCGGTCATCGAGACGGGCACGGGCAACTGCCACGTGTACGTGCACGAGACGGCCGATGCGGACAAGGCGCGCGCCATCGTGCTCAACGCGAAGTGCCGCCGTTTCGGCGTGTGCAACGCGGCCGAGACGCTGCTGGTTGATCGCTCGATCGCGCGGTCGTTTTTGCCCGAGACGATGACGGCGCTTGCGCGCGAGGGCGTGACGCTGCACTGCGACGACGAAGCGCGCGACTGCGCCGCATGGGCGGCCGACGCCGCCGCCCGCGCAGGCGTCGAGGTGCGCTTCGATTGCGCGGAGGAGGACGACTGGGCCACCGAGTACCTGGCTCCCGAGCTGGCCGTGAAGTGCGTGGAGGGCGTGGATGCGGCCATCGACCACGTGAACCGCTACGGCACGAGGCATTCGGAGGCCATCGTGGCCGATCCGCAGGTCCCCGCGGGCGCGCAGGCCATCGAGGCGTTTCTGGCCCGCGTGGATGCGGCCGCCGTGTACGCGAACGCCTCCACGGCCTTCACCGACGGCGGGCAGTTCGGCCTGGGGGCCGAGATCGGCATCTCCACGCAGAAGCTGCACGCGCGCGGCCCGTTCGCGCTCGAGGCGCTCACGTCGTACAAGTACGTTCTGCGCGGCGACGGGCAGGTGCGAGCGTAGGTGGCCGTCATCAGCGAGAGGTTCGACGACCTGGGCCGCGACGGAGCCCCTGCGCGCCTGGGCATCATGGGCGGCACGTTCGACCCCATCCACATAGGCCACTTGGCGTGCGCCGAGCAGGCGCGCGAGGCGTTCGGGCTGGACGGCGTGCTGTTCGTGCCCGCGGGCAACCCGGTGTTCAAGAAGGACCGCGCCGTGACGCCGGCGGGCATGCGGCTTGCGATGTGCCGGCTCGCGGTGGCCAGCAACCCGGCGTTCGACGTGAGCGCCGTGGAGGTTGAGCGCGGCGGCGACACCTACACGGTGGACACGCTCAGGCAGCTGCGCGCCCATTACCCCGGCAACGTGGAGCTGTTCTTCATCACCGGCGCCGACGCGGTGTACCATATCCTGCAGTGGCGCGAGAGCGCCGCCATAGCCGACCTGGCGCGCCTCATCGCGGTGACGCGGCCGGGCTACGCGCTTTCGGAGGAGCGGCGCGCGCTCATCGCCGAGCGCGGTAGCTTCTCCATCGACCACCTGGAGGTGACGGCGCTCGCCATCTCCTCGAGCCATCTGCGAGAACGCGTGGCGGCGGGAAGGTCCATACGGTACCTGACCATGCAGAGCGTGTTCGACTACGTGCGGGAGCACGGGCTGTACCGGTCCGCGGGCCCGCAAGCGGCGGAAGGAGGGGCCTGATGGCGGGGAGCCGCTTAAACGGGGAGGGCGACGCGCTTTCCGAGGCGTTCTACAAGGCGCGCAAGGCCGAGCTGCGGGAGCGGCTCAAGCCGGCGCGCTACGAGCACACGCTCCGGGTGGCGCAGTCCGCCGTGGAGCTGGCGCGCCTCTACGGCGTTGACGAGCGGAAGGCCCGCCTGGCGGGCCTGCTCCACGACTGGGACAAAGGCTACGACGACGCGGGAATCCGCAAGCGCGCCCGCGATTTGGGGATCGATGCGGACGCGGGCGCGTACGCCGAGATGCCGGCCCTCCTGCACGGGCCCACCGCCGCGGCGGCGCTGGCGCGGGATCATCCGTCCATCCCGGCCGACGTGCTGCGCGCCGTGGAGGTGCACACCACCGGGGATGTGGGGATGGGCGATCTGGACATGGTGGTCTACGTGGCCGACGCCATCGAGCCGGGGCGCGACTACGGCGGGTTGGACGCCGTGCGGGACCTGGCGGGGCGCGCGACGCTCGAGGAGCTGTTCCTGGCGACGTTCCAGCACATCTTCCTCAACCTCGTGCAGAGGCGCAAGCGGGTGTACCCGCGCACGCCCGACGTGTGGAACCATTACCTCGCCCGCGCGAAGAGCGCCGCGGGCGCCGAAGGGAAACCGAAGAAAGGAAAAGCGTGACCGAACCGAACGAGCAGGCCCGCGAGGCCACGTCCCGCGAGTGCGCGATCATCGCCGCTCAGGCGGCGGACGAGAAGAAGGCGACCGACATCATGGTGCAGGAGGTGCGCGACCTCATAGGGGTGACGGACTACTTCGTCATCGCCACGGCGGCGAACAACCGCCAGGTGGAGGCCATTGTGGACGAGGTGGAGGAGGCCGAGCGCACGCGGGCCGGCGTCAAGCCGCTCCATCGGGAGGTCACCAAGGACGGGTCGTGGTCGCTTCTGGACTACGGCAATTTCGTCGTGCACGTGTTCCAGCCCGACACCCGCGAGTACTACCGCCTGGAGGCGCTGTGGAACGACGCGCCGGTGGTGGACTTGGCGGCGGAGGCGGGGCTGTCCAACTTGGAGTACTCCGACCGCATCGCCAAGCTGCTCGGGCGCGACTGACGCCCCTCGGCTCCGCCGGCGGGCGGAGCGCGCGCGAAATGCGAACCGATGTCGGCTTGCGGACGCCTGTGCTCGGTGATACGCTAGGTGACCCTTTCGGATTGCCGCGTCCCTCCCTAATAGATGGGAGTGATAGGCATGCCAGATTTCCTCACCAAGTCGCTGTGCCGGGGGCATCGTCCGCAACACCTTGCCGTCCGGCGCCATATCCCGCGCCCCGACCTCATCGCGAAGCTTTTGAGGGAGCGTCACGTGCCCCGCTTCGTCGTCGCCCCCGACGGCTTCGGCAAGTCGGCCGTCGCCGCCGAGTACGCCGAGACCGTCTTTCGTTTCGAGCGCGTGTTCTGGATCGATGCGAAAAGCCCGTGCTTTCTGCGCGACCTTGACGCCGGGCGCATAGCCTCGACGCTTTCGGCGAAGGAGGAGGCGCCTTTCCTGGCGGTGATCGAGGACGTTCCGGCGCTCGACCCCGAGCGCGTCGAGCGCCTGTCGGGCGAGATGGACCGGATGCTCGAGCGGGGCTGCGAGGTCCTGGTCACGTGCGTGCCGGCGCGCGACGCCTTCCACCGGCACCTCGACCGCGTCAAGCTGGGGTCTGCGGATCTGCTGCTTTCCGACGCCGAGGTCGACGTCCTGCGCACGGCGGCCGAGCGCGAATCCGATCCGGCTTCGCGCGCCCCCGCGGCCCGCAGGGTGGCGGCGCTTGCGTGGGGAGGGGCCGAGGAGCGCATCTCGTTCCTCGAGGCCGCCGCATGCGAGGAGCTTCCCGCCGATTTGCTGCTGTCGCTGTTTGTCATGATGGTCCTGGAGGAGGGGACGCTCGAGGACCTGGATCCCTTCGTCCCGCTCGATGGGGAGTCGGTGGCGCTTTTGGCCGAGCAGTACCCGTACCTGGGCATCGATCGGCAAAGCGGCCGCTTTCGGGCGCCGGCGTTCTCCGTGGGGGAGCTTGCCGACGCGTTCGGCGGTCGGCTGGGCGCGATGGCGCAGCGCTCCTCCTTTCCGGACGGCGACGCCTTGGCGGTGAGGGCGGCCGACGCGCTGGCCGCACGCGGCAAGCCGGCCCGGGCCTGCGACGCGGCCCGCCTGCTGGCCGGTCGCGCCGCGCGGGCGGAGTGGCTGGCCGAACGCGGGTTTCAGCTGGCGGACAGCGCGTGTTTGGTCCCCGCGTGCGAGGTGTACGCGTCCCTCAACGGCGAGCGCGGCGCGGGCGCGGCCCTGCTCGAGGCGACCGAGGCGTGCCGCCGGGCGCTTTTGGGAAGCCGCCTGGCCGCGTGCGAGGCGGCGCGCAGGGCGGCCGGGGCGCATGCGGCGCCCGCGTCGGCCCGGGCGGCCGGGGTTGTCGTCTTGGCCTGCTGCGCGGAGGGCGCCGAGCGCGCCCGGGCGCTGAAGCTGGCCCCCTCCATAGCGGCGGCGCTCGATCAGGAGGGGCCGGAGCGCTTCGGGGTGCCGGGCGTGGACAGGCGCTCCTTCGAGGCGGCGATGGAGGTGCGCCGCGCGCTCGACGCGTCGTGCGCGGAGGCCGCCCGGGTTTGGCTTGGGCGCCACGACGGCGGCGCATGCGGGCGCGCGGGAACGCAGTCGGCCGCCTGGATACTGGCGATGGCCGAGGCGCCGCCGCGCGGCCGGGAGGGAGGGCCGTCCGCCGCCGGGCGGGGGGCCGGCCGGGCCGTCGACGAGGTGGCGGCCATCGTCCGCGATCGGGTGCGCGGCGCGGGCGGGGAGTCGCTGGGGCTTTTCGACGCCGTGGCGGGGATGTCGCTTGAGCGGGCGTGCGCGCGCGGCGCGGTGTCGACCCCCGCGCTCGACGAGCCCAGCGCGCGGTCGGTGCGCCGCTTGGAGATGGCCCTGCGCTCCCAGCGCAGCGAGTACGAGCGCAAAGGGCGGGAGCGCGCCGCACACCGCCGCGCGCTGGCCGTTGCGAACCCCGACGTGTTCGCCTACGAAGGCGCGGGCCTCGACCCGACCGCGCCGCGCCAGACCGATCCCGTGCTCACGGTGAACCTGTTCGGCGGCCTTGACGTGCGCATCGGGGGCGAGCGCGTCGATGCGTCGCTGTTCAGGAGGCAGAAGGTGAAAACCCTGCTCGCGCTGCTCGTGCTCAACCGCGGCCGCGAGTTTTCCCGCGACAAGCTGGTGAGCCTGCTGTGGCCCGACAGCGACCTGATGGCGGCCCGAAAGAACTTCTACGGCATCTGGAGCATGCTGCGCCGCGCCCTGAGGACGCCGGCGGGAACGTGCCCCTACCTCATCAGGCAGCAGCACGGGCTGCGGGTGGACGCCAACCTGCTGTCGAGCGACGTGCTCCAGCTTGACGAGGTGTGCAACGCGCTTCTGTTCGAGCGGCCGGACTACGGCGGATGGGCCCACCTGTTCGCCCAGATAAACGATCGGTTCTCGGATGAGATCCTGCCGAGCGAAAGCGACAACGACGCCATAGCGGGGCGTCGCGCCGAGTGCCGGGACAGGTTGGTGGACGCGCTGGTGGCGGCGTCGAAGCGTCTGGTGGGGGCCGGGGAGGTGCGCGAAGGGTTGTGGTTTGCCCGCGCGGCTTTGCAGCGCGACAAGACGCGCGAGGACGTCTACGTGACGCTCATGGAGGCGCAGTTGGGCGCGGGCCAGCGAACGGCCGCGCTCGAGACGTACTTCTCCTGCCGCCGCTTCCTGGCCGACGAGTTGGGCATCGATCCTTCGATGGACACCATGCGCCTGTACCGCGGCATCATAGAAAGCGAGGAGATCCTGGACTGATCGGCGGGTCGGGCCGGCGTCGGCCCGACCCGCAAGGGCCTGCGCGCCCGGTGCGAAAATGCTGTTGAGATTGTCGCCCGACCTGCGCCGTCCGCACGGTTATGCTAGAGTGGGGAGCGCATTGCACGATCGGCTGGTTGCGCGGTCGGACGCACGCGACCGCGAAAAGGATGGCTACACATGGCTGGATTTTTGTCCAAGCTGCTGACGCTCGGCGAAGGCAGGCAAATGAAGAACTACGAGGCGACCGTGGAGCGGATCAACGGCCTCGAATCCGAGATGCAGGCGAGAAGCGACGAGGAGCTGCGGGCGCTCACCGCGGCGTTTCGCGCCCGCGCCGAGGCGGGGGAGGACCTCAAGGCCATCCTGCCCGAGGCGTTCGCCGCCGTGCGCGAGGCGTCGGTGCGCACGCTGGGGCTGCGCCACTTCGACGTGCAGCTCATCGGCGGCATGGCCTTAAACGACGGGCAGATCGCCGAGATGAAGACCGGCGAGGGCAAGACGCTCGTGTCCACGCTGGCCGGCTACTTGAACGCGCTTTCCGGCAACAACGTGCACATCGTCACCGTCAACGACTACCTGGCCCGCCGCGACAGCGAGTGGATGGGCCGCATCTACCGCTTCCTCGGCATGGAGGTGGGCCTCATCCAAAACGGCATGCGCCCCGACAAGCGCAAGCCGGCCTACGCCGCCGACGTCACCTACGGCACCAACTCCGAGTTCGGCTTCGACTACCTGCGCGACAACATGGTCACGCGTGCGGAGGCCCGCGTGCAGCGCGGTCACCACTTCGCCATCGTGGACGAGGTGGACTCCATCCTCATCGACGAGGCGCGCACGCCGCTCATCATCTCGGGCGCGGGCACGCAGGCGGCCGAGACGTACAACAGGTTCGCCCGCGTCATGCCCGGTTTGAAGCTGGACGTGGACTTTGAGATGGACGAGGCGAAAAAGACCATCAACGCCACCGAGAGCGGCCTGGAGAAGATAGAGGCCATGCTCGGCATAGACGACATCTACGCCGATCCGTCCGGGCAGCTGGCCAACCACCTGCAGCAGGCGCTCAAGGCGCAGTTTTTGTTCCATCGCGACGTGGACTACGTGGTGGTGGACGGCGAGGTGAAGATAGTGGACGAGTTCACCGGCCGCATCATGGAGGGACGGCGCTGGTCGGAAGGCCTGCACCAGGCGGTGGAGGCCAAGGAGCGCGTGCTTGTGCGCGAGGAGAACCAAACGCTTGCCACCATCACGCTGCAGAACTACTTCCGCCTGTACGAGAAGCTCTCCGGCATGACCGGCACGGCCATGACCGAGGACGCGGAGTTCCGCCAGATCTACAAGCTGCCGGTGGTGGCTATCCCGCCGAACAGGCCCGTGGCCCGCAAGGACGAGGACGACCTCATCTACCGCACGATGGAGGCGAAGTTCAACGCCGTGGCCGACGACGTGGCCGCCCGGCATGCGGCCGGGCAGCCCTGCCTCATAGGCACGGTGTCCATCGAAAGCTCGGAGCGGCTCTCGCGTTTGCTGGACAAGCGCGGCATACGCCACGAGACACTGAACGCCAAGAACCACGAGCGCGAGGCGCACATCGTCGCGCAGGCCGGCCGCGTGGGCGCGGTGACCATCGCCACGAACATGGCCGGCCGCGGCACCGACATCCTGCTGGGCGGCAACCCCGAGGTGCTGGCCGAGGACGCGCTGCGCGAGCGCGGCTTCGACCCCGCGCTTGAGGAGGGCGCCGAGGTGGAGGAGGGGCGCGCCCCCGCGCCGAGTGCCGAGGACCGCGCCGAGGCGCTTGCCGAGGCGAAGCGCGTGTGCGCCGAGGAGCACGACCGCGTCATCGCCGCGGGCGGCCTCACGGTCATCGGCACCGAGCGCCACGAGAGCCGCCGCATCGACAACCAGCTGCGCGGCCGCGCCGGGCGCCAGGGCGACCCGGGCACCACGCAGTTCTACCTGTCGCTGGAAGACGACCTCATGCGCCTGTTCGGCGGCAACCGCATGGACTCCATCGCGCGCATGATGGAGAAGACCGACATGCCCGAGGACATGCCCATCCAGGCCGGCATGGTGTCCAAGGCCATCGAGGGCGCGCAGCGCCAGGTGGAGAGCATGCACTTCGCCGCGCGCAAAAACGTGCTCGAGTACGACGACGTGATGAACCTGCAGCGCGCGGCCATCTACGCCGAGCGCAACGCCATCCTGGACGGCAAGGACATGGACGAGCGCGTCCCCGAGATCGTGAGGGACGCCGCGAGCGCCGTGGTGGAGGAGAACTGCCCGGCGAAGTCGGCAAGCGACGACTGGGACGCGAAGGCGGTGGACACGTGGGTGTCCAACATGACGGGCCGCACCGACTTCTCCGTGGCCGCCGCCGACCATGACGACGATCCGGCGCTTTTGGAGGAGGCGGTGGCCGAGTACCTTGAGAAGGCGTACGCCGAGAAGTCCGAGCAGCTGGGCCGGCCGGTCATGCGCATGCTCGAGAGCCAGGTGATGCTGCGCATCATCGACACGCGCTGGATGGCCCACCTCCAGGAGATGGACTACCTCAAGGCGGGCATCGGGCTGCGCGCGTTCGGCCAGCGCGATCCTTTGGTGGAGTACAAAAACGAGGCGTACGCCGCCTTCGAGAGCCTCACGTCGTCCATGTACGAGGACTACCTGCGCACGCTTCTGCGCCTGCAGGTGGCCGTGAAGCAGGAGCAGCCGGCGCTTGCGGAGGAGAGAAGCCCGCTTGAGGGCAAGGTGAGCTACTCGTCGCCCGAGCAGGCCCTTGAACAGACCGGCGTCGGGGCCGCGCGCAGGCAGGCGCCCGCCGCGGCGGACCCCGCCCGCCCGGCCCCGCCCGCCAAGCCCGCCCCCGCCAAACCGCAGACCTACATGAAGGACAAAGACGACCCCTTCGCCAACGTGGGCCGCAACGACCCGTGCCCGTGCGGCTCGGGGCTCAAGTTCAAGAAGTGCCACGGACGGGACCGATAAAACGATGGCCGAGAGAACCGAAAAAGACCTGGAGGGGGCCGCGGCCCGCGTCGAGGCGGCGTGCGGGTACCTGCACGTGGAGGACAAGCGCGCCGAGCTTGCGCAGCTTGACAAGGAGAGCTCCGCGCCCGGCTTCTGGGACGACGCGGCCCATGCGCAGAGCGTGTCCAAGCAGGCGAGCGTCCTGCGCGACGTCATAGCCGAGTACGAGGAGGCCGCAGCGCTTCTGGAGGACGCCCGCGCGGCGTTCGAGCTTGCGGCCGAGGACGAGGCGTTTTCCGCAGAGGCGGACGACACGTTGGCGCGGCTCGACGGGTTGCTGGACGCGCTGGAGATCAGCTCGTGGTTCGGCGGGAGGTTCGACGGGGGCGACGCCATCCTCACGGTGAACCCCGGCTCGGGCGGCCTGGAGGCCCAGGACTGGACCGACATGCTCTACCGCATGTACACGCGCTACGCCGAGAAGCGCGGCTGGAAGGTCACGATCCTCGACGTGGTGCCCGGCGAGGGGATAGGCCTGGACAAGGCCACCATCCAGGTGGAGGGCCGCAACGCCTTCGGCATGCTCAAGAGCGAAAGCGGCGTGCACCGCCTGGTGCGCATCAGCCCCACCGACGACAAGAAGCGCCGCCACACCACGTTCGCCGGCGTGGAGGTGCTGCCGGTGCTGCCCGACGACATAGAGGTGGACCTCAACCCCGCCGACGTGCGCGTGGACGTGTACCGTTCGAGCGGCCCGGGCGGCCAGTGCGTCAACACCACCGACTCCGCCGTGCGCCTTACGCACCTGCCCACGGGCATCGTGGTGACGTGCCAGAACGAGAAGAGCCAGCTGCAGAACAAGGAGGCGGCGTTTCGCGTGCTCAAGGCCAAGCTCTACGAACTTGAGGAGCAGAAGCGCGCCGAGGAGCTGGCCGAGCTGCGCGGCGAGCGCATGGACAACACGTTCGGCAGCCAGATACGCAACTACGTGCTCTACCCCTACCAGCTGGTGAAGGACGTGCGCAGCGGCGTGGAGACGGGCAACGTGGACGCCGTTTTGGACGGCGATCTGGACGAGTTCGTGATAGGCTACCATAGATGGCGAGTGTCCCAATAGTGGAAGGAACAGGCATGACCGAGCTTGAACGGCGCGCGAACGAGATGCGCGCCGACATCGTGCGCATGATCGCGGAGGCGGGAAGCGGGCACCCGGGCGGGTCGCTGTCGTGCGCCGACATCCTGACGGCGCTCTACTTCGGCGGGGTGATGGAGCACGACCCGGCGAACCCGCAGTGGGAGGGGCGCGACCGCTTCGTCCTGGCGAAGGGCCATGCGGCGCCCGCGCTCTACGCGGCGCTCGCGCACGCGGGCTACTTCCCGCGCGAGGAGCTCATGACGCTGCGCAAGCTGGGCAGCCGCCTGCAGGGGCATCCCGACTCCAACCAGGTGCCCGGCGTGGAGGTGTCCACCGGCTCGCTTGGCCAGGGGCTTTCCGTGGCGGCGGGCATGGCGGCGGGCCTTGCGCTCGACGGGAGGCCGCAGACGGTGTTCGCGCTGCTCGGCGACGGCGAGTGCCAGGAGGGCCAGGTGTGGGAGGCCGCCATGTTCGCGGCGCACCGGGGGCTGGACAACCTCGTGGCCGTGGTGGACCGCAACTGCCTGCAGATCGACGGCAACACGGCCGACGTGTGCGATCCGGGCGACATCGCGCAGAAGCTCGCCGCGTTCGGCTGGGCCGTGCGCGAGACGGACGGCCACGACATCCCCGCGCTCGTGGAGGCGCTTTCGGCGGCGAAGGCCGACCGCGGCGGCAAGCCCCACGCCATCGTCGCCCGCACGGTGAAGGGCAAGGGCGTGTCGTTCATGGAGAACCAGGCGGGGTGGCACGGCAAGGCCCCCAACGCCGAGCAGACGCAAATCGCGCTCGCCGACTTGGCGGCGCTTTCCGGGGAGGGGGAGTAACCGTGGTCCAGTTGGCCAACGAAGCCGAGCGCGCCGTCAAGCGCGCCACCCGCGCCGCCTACGGCGCGACGCTCGCGGAGCTGGCGGCCGAGGGGCTGCCCGTCGTGGCGGTGGACGCCGACCTCACGGGATCCACCACCACGAAGAAGCTGGCCGACGCGGGCTATCCTGAGCGCCTGTTCAACTGCGGCATCGCCGAGCAGAACATGGTGGGCGTGGCCGCGGGGCTGGCCGCTGCGGGCCACGTGGCCTTCACCGGCTCCTTCGCCGTGTTCGGCACGGGACGTGCCTACGACCAGATCCGCAACACGGTGTGCTATTCGAACCTCGACGTGAAGGTGGCGCCCACGCACGCGGGCGTGTCGGTGGGCCCTGACGGCGGCAGCCACCAGATGCTCGAGGACGTCTCGCTCATGCGGGGGCTTCCGAACATGCGCGTGCTCGTGCCGGCCGACTACGCCGCCGCGCGCTCGGCCATCCGCCTGGCGGCCGCCACCCCGGGGCCGGTGTACGTGCGCATGGGCCGCGCGTCGGTGCCGGCCGTCTACGCCGACGGCGTGGAGCTTGAGCTTGGGCGCGCCTACGTGCTGCGAGAGGGCGCGGACGCCACGGTCGTCGCGTGCGGCGTGGAGGTGGAGCAGGCGCTCAAGGCCGCCGAGGCGCTTGCCGCCCAGGGCGTGGACGTCGAGGTCATAGACGCGTTTTCCGTCAAGCCCCTCGACGAGGGGACCATCCTCGCCTCCGCGCGCAAGACCGGGCGCGTCGTGGTGGCCGAGGAGCACAGCGTCTGCGGCGGCCTTGGGTCGGCCGTGGCCGAGGCGCTCGCGCGCGAGCTGCCGACGCCCGCCGAGTTCGTGGGCATGCGCGACGTCTTCGGCAAATCGGGCGAGTTCGAGGAGCTGATGGAGTACTTCGGCCTGGGGTCCGCGGCGATTGTCGAAGCTGTGGAGAGGGTTATGGCCCGATAGCGCTTCTGCTAGAATCGACGCGTCTCAGTACATCACTATTTGAACGGAGCATTCTGTGACGAACGACATCAGCCAAGGGGCACCTGCGCGTCCTGTGCGACGCGGCGGCGCCCATGCGGCGCAGGTGCGTCAGACGGCCTCGCAGCTGTCGGCCTCGCTGCCGGTGCTGGAGGTCGACGACATCCCCCAGCAAACGGGCACGCCGGTCATCACGTTCGACCATGTGACGAAGGTGTACCCCGCCCAACCCAACAAGCCGGCCTTAAACGACATCTCCCTGCAGATCTACGCGGGCGAGTTCATCTTCCTCGTGGGCCATTCCGGATCCGGCAAGTCCACGTTCATCCGCATGCTCATCCGCGAGGTGAAGCCCACGCAAGGGCACATCTACGTGGCCGACGAGGACCTGACGAGCATGCGCAACTGGCGCGTGCCGTATTTGCGCCGCAACATCGGCTGCGTGTTCCAGGACTTCAAGCTGCTGCCGAACAAGACGGTGTTCGAGAACGTGGCCTTCGCCTTGGAGGTCATCGGCAAGAGCCGCCACGTCATCAAGACGCAGGTGCCCGAGGTGCTGCGCCTGGTGGGCCTGCAGGACAAGCTCAACAAGCGCCCCGACCAGCTCTCCGGCGGCGAGCAGCAGCGCGTGTCCATCGCGCGCGCCATTGTGAACCGCCCGCCGCTTCTGGTGTGCGACGAGCCCACGGGAAACCTTGACCCGCAGACCTCCCGCGGCATCATGGACCTGCTCGAGCGCATCAACCGCACGGGCACCACGGTGCTCGTGGCCACGCACGACCGCGAGATGGTGGACAACATGCGCCGCCGCGTCATCGCGCTCGACCGCGGCAACCTGACGCGCGACCAGGATCGGGGGGTGTACGGCTTCGATGTCTAGCTTCTTCTACTTCATCCGCGAGTCGCTCAAGGGCTTCTCGCGCAACCTGTCCACGGCGCTCGGCTCCATCGTCACCATCTTCTTGTCGCTGCTCATCATCGGCATCTTTTTCGTGGCGGGCTTCGTGGTGGAAAACGTGGTGTCCTCGGTGGAAAGCGAGGTGTCCATCACCGCCTATGTGGCCGACGACGCCTCCGACGCCGACATCCAGGAGGTCGAGCGCTACGTGCAGGGGCTTGAAGGCGTGGCCTCCGTCGGCTTCACCACCAAAGAGCAGGCCATCGAGAACTTCCGGGCCATGTCGAACTCCGACATCATCGACTCGCTGGACGGGCAGAACCCCCTGCCGCGCTCCATCGACATCGAGCTGTCCGACCCGCAGCTGGTGGAGCAGGTGAGCTCCGCGCTTCTGGACAACGCCACGTACCAGTCCATCAGCGAGGACCCGTCCAACCCCGCCGACTCCGTGAAGTACGGCCAGAAGACGGTCGAGCGCCTGTTCGCGCTCACGAACTACGTCCGCTACATCGGCATCGCGCTGGTGGCGCTGCTCGTGTTCATCGCGCTCGTGTTCATCAACAACACCATCCGCCTGGCCATCCTGGCGCGCCGCAAGGAAATCGCCATCATGCGCCTGGTGGGCGCGTCGAACGGTTTTATCCGCGGGCCGTTTCTCATGGAGGGCGCGCTGCATGCCATCATCGGCTCGCTTCTGGCCGTGGGCTGCTTGGAGCTTCTGCGCAACCTGGTGCTGCCGAAGGTGCAAAGCGCGCTCATGTTCTTGAACTTCGACATATCCGCGAACGCGTTTTTGCTCGTTTACCTGGTGCTTGTCGCATCGGGTCTGATCATAGGCCTCTTCGGGTCGGCGCTGGCCATGCGCCGCTACCTGAAGGTGTAGCTTCGCGAAGAAGGGTATGTCCAAGCACGCGGAAAACTCCAAGGTCGCCGCGTCCGCGCGGAAGGCGCGGGCGCGCAACGTCCGCCTGGCGAAGGCGCTCGTGGGCGTGGTCGTGGTGTGCCTGGCCTTCGTGGGAGGGTTCCTCGTGCGAGGCGACGCGCCCCTGCTGGACGCGCTGGGGATGTCGCCCGAGGGGTCCGACGCTTCGAAGAAGGCCGGGCTGCCGTCGTCGGGCGACGCCTACGGGTCGCTGGGGGCCCGCGTGGGCGAGGTGGAGGACGTGATAGCCGAGGACAGCCTGGACTTCTTCGATTTGGACGAGGCCACCTCCGGCGTGCTGGAGGCGTTTTCCGAAGCCACCGCCGATCCGTACCTGCGCTATTACGACGCGAACCGCTACGCGGCGCTTGTGAAGGAAAGCTCGGGCGACTACGGCGGCGTCGGCGTGCTGTTCTCCGAGTACAACGGCCGGGCCTACGCCGTGGACGTGTTCGAGGGGTCGGCCGCCCAGGCCGCCGACGTGCGCCAGGGCGATTTCGTGGTGGCCATCGACGGCGACCGCTCGCACGACTGGACCGTCACCGAGGTCACCTCGGCCCTCAGGCGCGACGAGGGCGAGGACGTGGTGATCACCTGGCGGCGCGCCGCGACGCTCGACGACGAGGGCGGCGAGGAGTTCACGACCACGCTCGAATGCTCCGACTTCACGGTGAGGAACGTGGAGACCGAGCTGATCGGCACGGTGGGCTACATCCGCCTCAAGCAGATCACCCAGAACGCGGCCAGCCTGGTCGAGGACGCCGTGCAGGATCTGGAGGCCCAAGGGGCGCTTTCGCTTGTGCTGGATGTCCGCGACAACCCCGGCGGGTACCTGACGCAGGCGGTGGATGTGGCCAGCCTGTTCGTGAAAAGCGGCACCATCGTCAAAATCCAGACGAAGGAGGCTGAGGAGACCACCAAAAACGCCACGGGTTCGGTGGCCACCGACAAGCCGCTCGTGGTGCTGGTGAACGGCAACACCGCCGCGTCCGCCGAGGTGCTGGCGGCCGCCCTGCGCGACAACCAACGCGCCACGCTGGTGGGGACCACGACGTTGGGGAAGGGGTCGGTCCAGATCACGCGCGAGCTGAGCTTCGGCGGCGCGCTGCGCTACACCGCCGCGTACTACAGAAGCCCCTTGGGGCGCGACATCGACGGCGTGGGTGTGACGCCCGACGTGGCGGTGAGCCTGTCCGAGGGCGGGGACAACCAGAAGGCGCTCGCCGTGGAGACCGCGCAGTCGCTTGCGAGGGGCTAGCCCCATGGGTCGCTCCCGATCCCGCACGCGCCGCGCGCCGCGTGCGAATCCGCGCGGGGAGCTGGTCGTCAGAGGGGACGGCTCGGCTTTCGCCCGAACGGCCGAAGGGGAGTTCTTCGTGCCTGAATCGAAGCGGGAGGGCGCGTTCGGCGGCGACGTGGTGGAGCTGGTCCCGCTGCCCGCGCGCAGCGGGGCGGCCCCCTCCAAAGGCAGGCCGGCCGCGCGCGTGGTGCGCGTGGTGGAGCGCGCGTTTGACACCCTGGTGGGCCGCTACGAGGTGGCCGATCCCTTCGGCGTGGTGGTGCCGCGGGACCCGCGCGTCCCTTGCGACGTGTTCACCCTGCGCGCCGACCGCCCCGACATCGAGGACGGCGCGCTCGTGCGCGTGCGCATCACGGCGTTCCCCTCGCGCAACACGGCCGCCATGGGGGTGGTGGAGGAGGTGCTCGGGCGCGCGGACGACGGGCGTGCGGCGGTGGAGGAGATCATCGCGCGGCACGGGCTTGAGACGTCGTTTTCGGAGGCGGCGCTCGCCGAGGCGCGCGAGGCCGCGCTCGACGCGGACGGAGCGCTGCGCGCAGGCTACCGCGACCTGCGGGAGCGCTTCTCGTTCACGGTGGACCCGGTTGACGCGCGCGACTTCGACGACGCGCTTTCCTTGGAGCGTGCGTGTCCGGGGGAGGGCGGCGCGCCAAAGGGGGCCGCGTGGCGGCTCGGGGTGCACATCGCCGACGTGTCGCATTACGTGAGGAGGGGCGGCCCGCTCGACCTTGACGCCCGCAGGCGGGCCACAAGCGTGTACTTGGTCGATCGCGTGATCCCGATGCTGCCCGAGGAGCTGTCGGGAGATTTGTGCTCGCTGCGGCCCGGCGAGGTGCGCCGCACGATGACGGCCGACCTCTACCTGGATAAGGACGCCTGCCTTATGGGCTGCGAGCTGTATCCGGCGCTCATCCGCTCCGACGCGCGGCTTTCCTACGACCGGGCGCAAGAGCTGCTGGAGGGCGGGGTGGAGGCGGCGGGCGAGGAAGGCCTGGCCTGGCGGCTGCGGGCGCTCTCGCGCATCGCCGGGGCGCGCGCGGCGGCGCGCGAGCGGGCGGGAGGGCTTGACTTCGACACGGCGGAGGCGCGCGTGCGCCTGGACGCCGAGGGCCGTCCCGAAAGCGTGGAGGTGCGCCGCAAGACCGAGGCCACCTCGCTTGTGGAGGAGGCGATGATCCTTGCGAACGAGACGGTGGCCCGTCGTTTGCGCGACGCGGGGGCGGCGAGCCTCTACCGCGTCCACGAGGCCCCCGCGCCCGACGACTTAGCCTCGCTCGTCTTGGTGCTGAGGGAGTTTGCCTGGTTCGCCGAAGTGGACGAGGCGGCGTTCGCGGCGGGGGAGGCGCGGGCTTTGCAGCGGGCGCTGGCCGCAAGCGCGGGGCGTCCCGAGGCCGAGCTTGTCTCGACGCTGCTGCTGCGCTCGATGAAGCGGGCCGCCTACCGCGCCTCCTGCGAGCCGCACTACGGCCTGGCAAGCTCCGCCTACACGCACTTCACATCGCCCATCAGGCGCTACCCCGACCTCGTGGCGCACCGCGCCCTGAAGGCGCTCCTTGGCGGGAGGGCCGGCCAAAAGGAGCGGGAGGAGGGCCTGGCGCTTCTCGCCGAGCACGCGTCGGCCATGGAGCGCGTGGCGGAGCGGGCGGCGCGCGAGTCCCAGGAGGCCAAGCTCGTCGAGTACCTGGAGGGCTTCGTGGGGCAGGCGTTCTCGGCCACGGTGTCGGGCGCGGCGGCCTGGGGGCTGTACGTGCGCCTGGACAACACGGCCGAGGGGCTGGTGCCGGCGCGCTTTCTGGGCGAGGGGCCCTTCGACGTGGACGCCGCGGGGCATCGCCTCGAAAGCCGGGACGGCGGACGCTCCTTCCGGTTGGGCCAGCGCGTCGCCGTGGCGCTTGAGGAGGCCGACGCGCGCAAAAGGCTCCTGACGTTTCGCCTGGCGTCCCCGCGCGGGAAGGGAGGGGGCGCATGAGCGCGTCGCGGGCGGACGCGTGCGCCGAGGCGGGCGCGCAGGAGAAGGAGAGAGGAGGAGCGGGCATGGGCGACGCGCGTGCGGCCGCAGGTTTGGAAATGGCCCTGTCGGGCGGGTTCGGCCCCTTGGGAGACGACGCGCGTCTGCGTCGGGAGAGGATAGACGAGCTTCTTTCGGGCACGTTCAACTCCATCCTGCGCATCGAGGAGCGATCGCTGGACAACCGGCTGACGCACGGCCTGACCATCACCGAGGTGCACACCATCGCGGCCGTGGGGCTGCACGGGCGCGACCCGATGAACGTGGTGGCCTCGCGGCTGGGCGTCACGCTGGCCACGCTGACGGCGGCGGTGGGAAAGCTGGCCGCCAAGGGGTTCGTGGAGCGCACCCGCGCCGAGGACGATCGGCGCAAGGTGCTCGTCTCGCTCACGAAGAAGGGCCGGCAGGTGCTGCGGGCGCACAACCTGTTCCACCGCCAGATGATCGACGAGGCGCTGTCCGGCCTGACCGAGGAGGAGGAGCGCGTGTTCGCCGCCGCGCTGGCGAAGGTGAAGGGGTTTTTCGATGAGCGCGCGTGAGGGGCGCGGGCGGCGCGCAGATATAATGGAGCAAGGGGCGCGGGTCTTGCATTGCCGGCCTTTCCGCCATACCATGACTCCTTACGGAAATACTTCGATTACCTAACTAAATGCAAACGAGGAAAGGAAGGACGATCGCATGGCCACCATCGACATCGTGAAGGACGTGCTCGTGGAGAACCTCGACCTGGAGGCCGACAAGGTCACCGAGGACGCGACGCTTGAGTCTTTGGGCATCGACTCGCTCGACATGGTCGAGCTGATCTGCGATCTGGAGGAGAAGTGCGAGGTCGAGTTCGGCGAGCCGGAGGGCATCGAGACGATCGGCCAGCTGGTCGCCCACATCGACTCCCTCAAGTAGGCGCACCGAAGGACGCGGGCCCTCACGGGCCCGCTTTCAGCGTAAAGGACTGGTTTCGGGAAAGAGGACACGAGCATGAAGACGCGGATCACGGAGCTTTTGGGCATCGAAGCTCCCATCATCCAGGGGGCGATGGCGCGCATCGCCGACGCGAGCTTGGCCGGGGCGGTGAGCGAGGCCGGCGGCCTGGGCGTCATCGCGTGCGGCGGCGCGCCGCTTGACTGGGTGCGCGAGCAGGTGGGCATCGCGCGCTCCATCACGGACAAGCCCCTCGGCGCCAACGTCATGCTCATGGATCCGAACGCCGGGGCGCTGGCCGAGCTTCTGACCGAGCTGCGCATCGACGTGATCACCACGGGCGCGGGCAGTCCGGCCAACTACATGCAGATGTGGAAGGACGCCGGCATCAAGGTGATCCCCGTGGTGGCCTCCGCCGCGCTCGCCGTGCGCATGGAGCGCTTGGGTGCGGACGCCGTGGTGGCCGAGGGCACCGAGTCGGGCGGGCACATCGGCGAGCTGACCACGATGGCCGTGGTGCCGTCGGTGTGCCAGGCCGTGTCCATCCCGGTCATCGGCGCGGGCGGCGTGGCCGACGGGCGAGGGCTGGCGGCGGCGTTCATGCTGGGCGCCGAGGGCGTGCAGATGGGCACGCGCTTTCTCACCGTGGAGGAGTGCACGGTTGCCGACGCGTACAAGGAGCGCGTGCTGGCTGCGAAGGACTCCGACACCATCGTCACCGGCCGCGGCAGCGGGCATCCCGCGCGCTGCTTAAAGAACAAGTTCTCCCGCCAGGTGCGCAAGCTGGAGGGCGATATGGCCAAGAACGGCGAGGCGCTTGAAGAGCTGTACCTGGGTTCTTTGCGCCGCGCCGTGGAGGGGGACGTGGACAACGGCTCCATGATGGCGGGCCAGGTGGCCGCGCTCGTGGGCGAGCGCAAGACGGCCGCCGAGGTGGTGGCCGAGGTGATGGCTGAAGCCGAGGCGCTGGCGAGCGCGGGGTTGGCCGGCGTGGCCGAAGCCAACGCCCGCCGCGCGCGCATGATCTAGGAGGCGGCTGTGAACCTTTCCGTTTCCGCAGGCGCGCCCGTGTTCCTGTGCTCGGGCCAGGGCGCGCAGAAGCCCGGCATGGGCGCAGACCTCATGGACGTGCCCGAGGTGGCCGAGACGTTCTCGTGCGCCTCGGACGTGCTGGGCTTCGACGTGGCCGACCTCGTGCTGAACGCCGAGCCCGCAACGCTTGACGACACGCGCAACGCCCAGCCGGCGCTTTGCGCGCTGTCGGTGGGCATCGCCCGCGCGCTCATGGCGCGCGGCGTGGAGCCGGCGGCGGTGCTGGGCTTTTCGCTGGGGCAGGTGAGCGCGCTTGCGGTGTCGGGCATGCTCTCCGCCGAGGCGACGTTCGCGTTTGTGGGCGAGCGCGCCCGCCTCATGGCCGAGGCCGCCGCCGCGCGCCCCGGCGCGATGAGCGCGCTTCTGAAGGCCGACGAGGAGGCCGTGCGGGCGCTGTGCGACGAGTGCGCGCAGGACGAGGTGCTGGTGCCGGCGAACTTCAACTGCCCGGGGCAGATCGTGGTGGCCGGCGCTCCCGCCGCCGTCGAGCGCGCCGAGCAGGCGTGGGCCGCAGCCGGCAAGCGCTTCTCGCGCCTGGCCACGTCGGGCGCGTTCCACAGCCCGCTCATGGCCGAGGCCGCCGACGGGCTGGCAGCCTACCTGGAGGGCGTCGAGTTCTTTGAGGCGAACGTTCCGCTCATCTGCAACGTGGACGCCGCGCCGCTTTCCGCAGCTGACGCGCGCGAGCATCTGGTGCGCCACCTGACAAGCCCCGTGCGGTTCCAGCAAAGCGTCGAGGCGCTTGCCGCCGCCGGAGCGGACGCGTTTGCGGAGGTGGGCTTCGGCGGCGTGCTGGCCAACCTTGTGAAGCGCATCGACAAGGGGGCCGCGCGCAGCTGCGTGCAGGACCGCGCGAGCCTAAACGCGTGCGCGGCGACGTATGGCGGGCTTGCCGCAACCGATTCCGAACAGGAGCTTTAACCTATGACCGAAACTTGCGAAACCCCGCGCAGAAGCGCGGTCGTCACCGGCTCGAGCCGCGGCATCGGTCGCGCCGTGGCCGAGGAGCTTGCCCGCGCGGGCTTCGACGTGTGCGTGAACTGCTCGAGTGCGCGCGGCCTTGACGAGGCGCGCAGCTTCGCCGCCGCGCTCGAGGCCGAGCACGGCGTGCGCGCCATCGCCGCAGCCGCCGACGTGGCCGACGCCGATGAGGCCGAGGCCCTGATCGCCGCTGCGCAGGAAGCCTTCGGGCGTGTGGACGTGCTGGTGAACAACGCGGGCATCACGCGCGACGGGCTTATCGCCCGCATGAAGGAGGAGGACTTCGACGCCGTCGTCGGCGTGAACCTCAAGGGCACGTTCAACTGCTGCAAGGCGGCGGTGTCGCGCATGATGAAGCAGCGTTACGGGCGCATCGTGAACATGAGCAGCGTGGTTGGCGTGAGCGGCAACGCCGGCCAGGCGAATTACGCGGCCTCGAAAGCCGGCGTCATCGGCCTCACCAAGTCCTTGGCGCGCGAGCTGGCGGCGCGCAACGTCACGGCCAACGCGGTGGCGCCGGGTTTCATCGAGACGGATATGACCGGCGCGCTGTCCGAGAAGCAGCGCGAGGCCATTGTGGGCCGCATCGCCAGCAAGCGCCTTGGCGCGCCCGAGGACGTGGCCGCGCTCGTGCGCTTTCTGGCAAGCGAGGAGGCCGGTTACATCACCGGCCAGGTGATCTGCATCGACGGAGGGATGTCGCTATGAGCGAGGGCAACGTGGGCGCGACGGGTGCGCGCCGTCCTGACGGCACGCACCGCGTGGTCATCACCGGCATGGGCGCGGTGTCGCCCGCCGGCGTGGGCGTGGAAGCGCTGTGGAGGGCGGTCATGGGCCGGGAATGCTGCATCGGCCCGGTCACGCGCTTCGACACGGAGGGTTACGACGTGCGCATCGCCGCCGAGGTGCGCGGCTTCGACCCGACCGAGCACGGCATCTCCAAGAAGGAGGCGCGGCGCTTCGAGCGCTTCGTGCAGTACGCCATCGTGGCCTCCGACGAGGCGATGGCGCAGTCGGGGCTTGATCTTGAAGCTGAGGACACCACGCGCATCGCATGCGTGTTCGGCACGGGGATAGGCGGCATCGACGAGCTGCAGAGCGGCTTTTTCACGCTGGCCGAGAAGGGGCCCAAGCGCGTGAGCCCGCTGTTCATCCCCACGATGATCGGCAACATCGCCGCCGGCAACCTCTCCATCCGTTACGGCTTGCGCGGCGAGTGCCTCAACGTGGTCACCGCCTGCGCCACCGGCGCGCACTCCATTGGCGCGGCCGTGCGCGACATCCGCCACGGCTACATTGACGCGGCTTTGGCCGGCGGCTCGGAGGAGAGCGTGTCGCCCATCTGCCTGGCGGGCTTTTCGAATTTGGGCGCGCTCTCGAAGGCGGAGGATCCGGCCTTAGCGTCGCTGCCGTTCGATGCGCGGCGCGCCGGGTTCGTGGCGGGCGAGGGCGCGGGTGCCGTGGTGCTGGAGTCGCTCGAGCATGCGCTTGCGCGCGGCGCGAACGTGCTGGCCGAGGTCACGGGCTTCGGCTCGACGGGCGACGCCTACCACATGACGGCCCCCGAGCCCAGCGGCGAGGGCGTTGCGCGCGCCATGCGCCAGGCGCTTGCCGAGGGCGGCTTTGGCCCTGAGGACCTGGGGCACCTCAACGCGCACGGCACGGGCACGCCGCCCAACGACTCCACCGAGTTCAAGGCGCTCGAAGCGCTCGTGGGTCCGGAGGCCGCCCGCGAGGTTCCGGTGACGTCGGTGAAGGGCACGACGGGCCACACGCTCGGCGCCGCCGGCGCCATCGAGGCCATAGTCACGGCGCTCTCGGTCATGAACGAGAGCGTGCCGCCCACGGCCGGCTACGCTGAGGCCGACCCCGAATGCCCGGCCAACGTGCTCACGGAGGCGCGGACGGGCTATGCGCAGAAGGTGGCGCTGTCGAACTCGCTTGGCTTCGGCGGGCACAACGCGAGCCTTGCCATTTCGCCGTTTTGCCGGACGGCGAAATAAGCCGACGCTGCGGCCGTCTGCGGCGTCCGATCTCGCGGCGAGGCCGAGGACTTGCGTACCGCACTACGCTGCGTCCGCGCCCTCCCCACGATCTCGGGCGTCGCAGACGGCCTTGCTGATTGACTACGCCAACCCGTGAGCTTGTTGTGCGTCCTCCGGTTGCATGGCGCGCCCGGGTGCCGTTGAAAGGAGCCGAACCATGGACATGACGTTTCCCTGCGGCAAGGACGCGGTGGAGGCGGTTTTGCCGCATCGCGATCCGTTCTGCTGGGTGAGCAGGGTTGTTTCGTGCGAGCCGGGGGTGGAGGTGGAAGCCGAGCTGGACGTTGATCCCGACCTGCCGCTTTTTCAGGGGCATTTCCCGGGGCATCCGGTGCTTCCGGGGGTTATCATTATGGAGGCCCTCGCGCAGGCGGCCTCGTTCTGCGTCCTCGTCGAGCGCGGCGCGGAGGGGTCGATCGGGTTTTTGACGGGCATCGACGGCGCGAAGTTCCGCCGTCAGGTGGAGCCGGGCGAGACGCTTGTCCTGAAAGGGCGCATCGTGAAATCCTCCTCGCGCCTGGTGGTGGCCGAGGTGGAGGCGAGCGTGGACGGGCAGGTGTGCGCCACGGCGACGCAGAAGTACGTGCTGGCGAGGGCCGAGGCGTAAAGGGCGCGTCCGGCGCCACGGCTTTCGGAGGTCGGAAAGGGCATGCGATGAAGCAGCGCAAGCAGGACTACATCACCATCGGATCCGACGGGGCGGTGGTTTCCCCGGACGCGGCGGCGCGAAAGCCCGAGGCTCCGGACGCGGCGGCCGACGTCGTCTACCGCCTGTCGCGCATGGCCGCCGAGGCGGCCGACGCGCTTTCCGTGGCGCCGAACGCGCACGAGGCCGCCGACGTGTCCGTGTACACGGCGGTGTCGCAGACGGAGCTTGCCGTGGCGGCCAAGCGTCCGGCCGACGGGGGGTCGGCGGGGGAGGGCGCGGGGCCGGTCGCCCTCGTCATGGCCCGCCCCAAGACGGCGCGCCGCCTGCTGCCCGCGGTGGCCGAGGCGGGGTTTTGCGCCTGCGTGCCCTACACGCAGGACCGCCGTTTCGACTCGCAGGTCAAAGCCGCGTCGCGCGCTGTATGCCTGGGCGAGCGCTACAGCGACGCGCTCTTCGCCAACGCGCATGCGGTGCTCCAGGCCGTCGAGGAATGCGGCGCCTCCACGGTGCTGCTGTGCGACGAGGCGGTGCCTTTGGCCGAGGTGGACAGCTTTTTGGCCCGCGCCGCGGCGCGCGGGGTGCGCGTGTACCGGCCCCTCGCGGCCGACGCGCCGCTTCTGGGCTGGGTGCTGTGCTCCACCGACAAGCCCGCCTCAGACGACGGCGCCTGGCGCTCCTGCCGCTCCTGCGGCCTCAAGTTCGACGAGGCCAGCCTGGCGGCGGGCCACTACGTGTGCCCCACCTGCGGCACCTATCTGCGCATGTCGTCGGCCGAGCGCATCAACGACCTGCTCGACGCCGACAGCTTTTCGGAGTGGAACGCCCGCATGCCCGAAAACGATCCGCTCTCGTTTCCCGGCTATCCCGACAAGCTGGCGGCCCAGCGCGAGAAGACCGGCCTTGACGAGGCGGTGCGAACCGGCGAGGGGCGCATAGCCGGTTTGCGGGTGGCCATCGGCATCATGGAGTCGCAGTTCTTCATGGGCTCGATGGGCTCGGTGGTGGGCGAGAAGGTGGCGCGCCTTGTGGAGCGCGCCACCGACGAGCGCCTGCCGGTGATCGTGTTCACGGCCTCGGGCGGCGCGCGCATGCAGGAGGGCCTTTTGTCCCTCATGCAGATGGCGAAGGTGTCCTTCGCGCTTGAGCGCCATGCCCAAGCGGGCCTTCCCTACATCTCGGTGCTCACCGACCCCACGACAGGCGGCGTGACCGCTTCGTTCGCCATGCAGGGCGACGTCATCCTGGCCGAACCGGGCGCGCTCATCGGCTTCGCGGGCCAGCGGGTCATCCGCGACACCATCAAGCAGGAGCTTCCGGAAGGGTTCCAGACGGCGGAGTTCGCGCTGGAGCACGGGCTGATCGACGCCATCGTGGAGCGCGGGGATCTGCGCTCGGTGCTGGCGCATCTGGTGGCCGTCCACATGGCCACGTCGCCCGAGGGCGCCGGTTGCGCCGAGCGCGAGGTGGGCGACTGCGACATCCTGGTGAGCTACGAGGCCGTGCGCGACAACCTGGCGAACGGGACCGGCACCTACAACACCGTGACCTACGGCGACTTGACTCCCATGGACGTCTCCGCTCCCGGTGGTGGCGGCTGGAGCCCCGCGCGCCTGCGCGAGCGCATGGCCGGCATCGTGGGGCTGCTCGACCGGGGCGACGCCGCCTCGCGCAAGCGCCTGGAGCGCGCGCTCACGCGGGGAGGGTTCGACGCGGAAGGCGGTTCGTCCCTTGAGGTGAACGACGCCGTTTCCTCAGCCGCCTTGGCTCCGGCGCCGGCCTCTGCCGAGGACGCCCCCAACCGCGCCTGGGAAAGCGTGCAGCTGGCACGCAACGTGCACCGGCCGACGGCGCTCTCCTACATCGACGCGTTCGTGGACGGTTTCATAGAGCTGCACGGCGACCGCGCGTTCGGCGACGACGGCGCCGTGGTGTGCGGCCTGGGCTGGATAGACGGGCGCGCGGTCACGGTGGTGGCGGAGGAGAAGGGCGCGAACCTGCAGGAGCGCATCCGCCGCAACTTCGGCTGCCCCCAGCCCGAAGGGTACCGCAAGAGCCTGCGCGTCATGCGTCAGGCGGAGAAGTTCGGCCGTCCCGTGGTGTGCCTGGTGGACACCCAGGGCGCGTTCTGCGGCACCGAGGCCGAGGAGCGCGGGCAGGGCAACGCCATCGCCGACAACCTCATCGCGCTCGCCGGCCTGCGCGTGCCGGTGGTGAGCGTGCTTCTGGGCGAGGGCGGCTCCGGCGGCGCGCTCGCGCTGGCCGTGGCCGACCGCGTGGCCATGCAGGAGCATGCGGTGTACTCGGTGCTCTCGCCGGAAGGGTTCGCGTCCATTCTGTGGAAGGACCGCTCCCGCGCCCCGGAGGCGGCAGCCGTCATGAAGATGAGCGCCGCCGAGGCGTGCGAGATGGGCATCGTGGACGCGGTGATCTCCGAGGGCCCGGCGCCTGCGCACGAGAATCCGGAGGCCGCCGCCGAAGGCGTGCGCGCCTACGTGTCCGCCGCGCTCGACGAGCTGTGCGAGACGCCTCTTGACGATCTGCTGCGGCGGCGCTACGAGCGCTTCGCGAAGTTCTAGGGGGGCGACGGTCGCCGTTTGCCGTCCGGTTGGCTTTCGGTTGCCGGGCCTTCGGGGGCGCTGCGTCTGTTGTTCGCCGATGCGGAGCCGGGCGGCACGGCTGCAGTGGTGTTCACCATCAACCTTGTGGGCTACGTGGGGTCGGCGGGGTTCAGCGGGATCATGGGCGCGCTGGTGGACGCGCTGCCCCTGCCCGCCGGCTTCGGCTCTTGGTGCGAGCGCGCTTTCGCCCGCCGTCACTCTGCAAGCAGATCCGTGAACTCGAACGTCGTGCAGTCCACCAGGCCGCGGTTTGTCAGACGCAGCTCGGGGAGGCAGGCCAAGGGTATGAGTGCCATCGTCATGAAAGGGGAGGGCATCGTGCAGCCTATCTGCCCCCATGCCCGCTCAAGGGCGTGCACCTTTTCGCTCATGTCCTTTGCGGGAAGGACGTCCATGAGCCCGGCGACGGGCAGCTCCACGAGCGCGAGCACCTTCCCGTCGGCGACGACGACCATGCCCCCGCCGCAGGTTGCCAGGGTGTTAGCGGCCAGCGCCATATCCTCGTCGTTTGCGCCCACCACCAGCAGGTTGTGCGCATCGTGCGCCACCGTGGAGGCCATCGCCCCGCGTTTGATGCCGAAGCCCTTGACGAACCCCGCGCCGAACGTTCCCGTTTCGCGGTGCCGCTCGAACACGAACGCTTTGAGCGCGTCCTGTTCGATGTCGGATTGCAGGAGGCCGTCTAGCGCGGGCAGGTCGATCAGCGTTTCGCGCGTGCTCGTCTTGCCGGCAAGGACCTCGATCGCGCGGATGCGCGCGGCGCCCTTCGCGGCGGCGTGCGCGGGCGCGGCCATCCGGAAGGTCTCCGGCGTTATCGCGCGTCCGAGGCGCACGGAATGCGTGACCCATTCCGGGTACTCGTAAGGCGGCAGGTCGAAAAGCGCCCGGCCCTCTTCGGCCACCACTTCGCCGTCGATCAGCACGCGCGTGACCCGCAGGTGCTCAAGATCGTCCAAGAACACGATGTCGGCGCACTTGCCGGGTGCGATGGAGCCTAGATCGTGGTCCATCTGGAAGCACTGGGCGCAGTTGATGGTGACCATCTGGATGGCGGTCACGGCGTCTATGCCCAGATCGACGGCCGTGCGCACAATGTGGTCGAGGTGCCCGTCGGCCACCAGGGTGTGCGGGTGGGTGTCGTCGCTCACCAGCATTGCGAAGCGCGTGTCGATGCCGGTTTCCGTGACGGCGGCGGCGAGCGCCGGCAGGTCCTGCCAGGCCGAGCCGAAGCGCAGCTGCGCGTACATGCCCAGCCTCATTTTCGCCAGCGCGTCCTCGGCGCGCGTCGATTCGTGGCAGCAGCGCACGCCCGAGGCCACGTAGGCGTTCAGCCCGCGGTCCGTCTCGGGCAGAGAGTAGTGGCCCGTCACGGTCTTGCCGGCCCGCAGCGTCTCGGCCACTTCGCCGTGCGCGTGATCGTCGCCGGCCAGGATGCCCGGGAAGTTCATCATCTCCCCCAGGCCCACCACGTTGCCCCAGCTCATGGTGCGGGCCACGTCCTTGGGCCCAATTGCGGCGCCTGTGTCCTCGAATCCGGGTACGGCGGGCACGCACGACGGCGTGGTGATCATGGCTTTGAGCGGCGTGCGCCGCGCGTCGGCGGCCATGGCCTCCACGCCCTTGAGGCCCAGCACGTTGCACACCTCGTGCGGGTCCCAGTAAATGCCCGTGGTGCCGTGCGGAACCACGGCTCGCGCGTACTCGCCGGCGCCCATCATGGAGGACTCCACATGGATATGCCCGTCCAGGAAGCCGGGCGCGATGCACTGCCCGGCGGCGTTGATGACCTGCGTGCCCTCGCCGATGCAGTGATCGGCCTTCCCGACGTAGGCGATGCGCCCTTCGGCGATGGCCACGTCCATGCCGTCTTGGACCTCGGCCGTGCACACGTTCACAAGCCTCGCGTTTGCGATCACCGTGTCGGCCGGGACCTTGCCTTGGGCGACGGCGACGAGCGTTTTCGAGCATTCCCACAGAGGTTTCTTACAGAACGTGTTGATCATGCTGGTCTCCTTTGAACGACGGCGCCTGCGCGGCGCGGGACCGACGGACCCATTATCCGCCTGCTGCGGGGCGCGGTTCCGTGCGGAGGAGAGTCTCCAGGCGGAAAGCGCAAAACGGGACCGGCGGGCGAGGGGGCCGAGGGACCGGCGGGCGGGGATCGAGAGGTCGAGGGATTGAGAGGGCGAGGGCCGAGGGTCGAGGGATGGTACAATGCCGCAGGGTTGAGACGAATTACCGGGAAGGCGGTCTTTTCATGAACATCGCGGTCAGCGCGTGCTTGCTGGGAGAGCCGTGCCGCTTCGACGGCGAGGCGCGGCCGTGTGCGCACGTGCGGGCGTTGGCCGAGCGCCATCGCTTGGTTCCCGTGTGCCCGGAGGCGGCCGGCGGCCTGCCCGTGCCGCGCCCTCCCAGCGAGATCGTTGCCGGCGAAGGGGTCCTGCGCGTGGTGAGCGCGGCGGGAGACGATGTCACCGACGCGTTTTTGGAGGGCGCGCGCAGAACGCTTGCCCGCGTGAGGGCCGAGGGCTGCTCCTTGGCTATCCTGAAAGCGAAAAGCCCCTCGTGCGGGAGCGGCGCCGTCTACGACGGGACGTTTTCCGGCGCCTTGACGGCGGGTTACGGCGTTGCCGCGCGCCTTCTGCGCGCCGAAGGCGTGCGCGTGGTGGACGAGAGCGTTCTGGCCTCTTGCCTGGCCGTAAGCGAGCGTCGCCGTCCGGGCGCTTTGGCGCCCCTGCTTGCTGGGTCCGCGGCGGAATGTCCCGCGCTTTCCACCGAGCGTTTGATCTTGCGGCCTCTGAACCTCGCTGACACGGCGGACGTGTTTGCGTACGGCCGCGACCCCGAAGTGGGGTCCGGCGCCGGATGGGCGCCGCATCGGACCGAGGACGACGCGCGGTTTTTCGTGGAGGAGATTGCGTCCAAGCCGCATGTGTTCGGGGTGTTCGAACGGGGTTGCGACGGTTCGTGCGGGCCGTGCATCGGGTCGGTTGGGCTTTCCCCCGACCCGCGTCGGCGCAACGTCGATTGCCTCATGCTGGGCTACGCGCTGGCGAGAAGCGCGTGGGGCAGGGGGTTTATGACGGAGGCGGCGCGCGAGGTTCTTCGTTACGGGTTCGAGGAGCTGGGGATCTCCCTGGCGTCGTGCGCCTGCTATCCGTCCAACGACCGATCGCGCCGCGTGATTGAGAAGTGCGGCTTCTCGCGCGAGGGCGTTATGCGCGGCGCCGAGCCCGCCTTGGACGGGACGATGCGCGATCTTGCGCTGCACAGCATGACGCGCGCGGAATGGGAGGCGGCGCGGCGGGGGACGGCCGCCGGTTAGGAGGCGTTCTCCGCCGCGGTGGCAGGGGTTGGTGCGGGAGGGCCGGAGGAGTTGGCGCCGTCTGGCTGCGAGAGCAAAAGCCCCGTTGCCGCGGCGAACCATGCAACGGCCAGCAGGGCGGCTATGATCAGCGCAAAGCTGACGGCGGTTGGGACGGCCATGTTCCAGACGCGCCGGGCCTTGCGGTACGACTCCGTGTCGGGCCCGCGCTCGTTAAGTGCTGCGACGGCGGAGACGAAGGCTTGCACGGGCGGATGCTCGGCGTTTGCGCCGATGGTTTCGCTGCCGCGTTCGGGGGTTTCGCCCGCATCGTCTGCCTCTGGATCGGAGGCGCTTGGCCTGGGCGTCTCGTGCGCGTCGATGTCGGTTTCGCCGTACGCGGCCGCTTTGTCCGCGCCGCTGCCGGCATCCTTCTCGGGCGCGGGGACGTCGCCCTCGGCGGATTCGCCGCTCCCCTCGGGTGCGGAGGCGTCCGCGGCGAGTTCGCCCGCCTTGTCGTCGCGCTCGCTTGCGGCGGGCCGTTCGCGCTCGTTCGTCTCCATCCTCGCCTCCTTCCGGCCCAGTTCGGCCGGCCCTGTCGTTTTGGGCAAGTATACCCTTTCCAAGCGGTTTTGACGGTCGGCTTTCGGCCGCGCTCCAAAGCTGCGGTGGGCGCACGCAGGTCCCGGCAATCGTGCGTCCTTGCTCTTCGCCATCGGGGATGTTTCACGTGAAACATCCCGAGGGGGGTGCCGGGGAGGGCGGCAGCATCGGGGAGACGGCGGGCCGATAGCGGCATCCGGGGTGGCGGCATGGGGGCGAGCGAGCCTCCGTGCAAGATGATCGGCCGTTTTTGGACAAATTCCCGAGTTATGAGTCCCAAGTTCCCGAGTTATGAGCTCTTCCCTCGGCCAGCATTTCAACGACCTCAATGGTTTCAATTTTTGACCTGGGGTTTCAGATGTGCCAGTGAGGCGGGCTGCGACGAGGGCTTGGGAGAGGACCCGGGAGGGACTCATAACCGAGGAACTTGGGACTCATAACTCGGGAACTTGGGTGTTTTTCGCGATACATCTCGCATGGAGGGGTAGTGTGCCGCCCAAAACCCGGACTAGCTCCCGCCGCCGGCTGTCCTTTTTTGCTTCGCCTCATCTATTCCCGTTTGACGTGAAGGAGCCTGCCGAGGGCGTTGCGTTGCCGGGCCTGCAGGGTTGCCGGGGCCTGTCGGATGGTCGGGGCGCGCCGAATTCCCAAGCGTTGCTGGGGGCTGCGCTCCTTGTTGCGCAACCCTTGGAATCCAGCGTCTATCCGCCTTGTTCTTGCTGCGTTTCCAGCACGGATCCAGCGTCGAATCAGCGCTGATCCAGTGCGCCTCCAGTGTGGATCCAGCGCAAAATTATTTTTTTGATCTGGGAAAACTTTTTCTTTCCGTCAGTTGCTGGGCGCGGTAGAATCGCTTTTGTCGGCGGCGTTCGCATCCGGTGGGCAAGGCGCCGGGAGCAAGGGCGCGGAGCGAAGCTTGCCGGACGGGGCCGCAGCCATCCGCGCGGCGCGGTGGGCTGCGGTACCATGACGGTCGAGGCGAAGGGACGGGCGTGGAGAGAACGAACGGCGCAGAGGAGTTGGCGAAGGCGCGCGAGGCGCTCAAGCGGCATTTCGGATACGAGACGTTCCGCCCGGGGCAGGAGGGCGTGGTCGCTGCCGTCCTCGGCGGCCGCGACGCGCTGGCGGTCATGCCCACGGGGGCGGGCAAGTCGGTGTGCTACCAGGTGCCCGGCATCGTCATGGACGGCCTTTCGCTGGTGGTGAGTCCGCTCGTGTCGCTCATGGGCGACCAGGTGCGCGCGCTGCTGGACGCGGGCGTGCGCGGGGCGTACCTCAACTCCACGCTCACGCCCGGCCAGCAGGCCACCGTGCTGCGCCGCGCGCTCGCGGGCGCCTACCAGATCATGTACGTGGCGCCCGAGCGCCTGGCCGACCCGCGCTTCCTCGAGTTCGCCCAGGACGCGCGCATCCCGCTCGTGGCCGTGGACGAGGCGCACTGCGTGTCGCAGTGGGGGCAGGACTTCCGTCCGTCGTACCTGGCTATCGGCGAGTTCATCCAGCAGTTGCCGAAGCGTCCCGTCGTGGCCGCGCTCACCGCCACGGCCACCGAGCGCGTGCGCCGAGACATCGTGCGCCTTTTGGGCCTGTGCGATCCTTACGAGACAGTCACGGGCTTCGACCGTCCGAACCTTTACTTCGGCGTGGAGCGCCTGGAGCCGAAGCGCAAGCTGGCGCGCATCGCCTCTTACGCGCTCGACCGCACCTCCGAAAGCGGCATCGTGTACTGCTCCACGCGCAAGGACGTGGAGAAGGTGCACGAGGCGCTTTGCGCCGCCGGGGTGCGGGCCGTGCGCTACCATGCGGGGCTTCCCGTGGCTGAGCGGACGGAGAGCCAGCGCGCGTTCATCGCCGACGACGCGCCGGTGATGGTGGCCACCAACGCCTTCGGCATGGGCATCGACAAGTCGAACGTGCGCTACGTGGTCCACCACAACATGCCCGGATCCATCGAGGCGTACTATCAGGAGGCGGGCCGCGCCGGACGCGACGGCGAGCCGAGCGAATGCCTGCTGTTCTGGAGCGACGGCGACGTGTCCACCTGCCGGTTCTTCATCGAGCAGGAGTCGGGCAACGAGGAGCTCTCGCCCGAGGAGGCCGATGCCGTGCGCGCCTCGCGCCGTCGCCTCCTGGAAGCGATGTGCGGCTACTGCCTGACGACGGGTTGCTTGCGGCAGTATATCCTTGACTACTTCGGAGAGAAAAACTCGCAGGTTGTTCGCAACGTCGGCGATGGCGCCTCTGGTGCCGAAGAGCGTGGGGAAAACCTGATGTCGGACAAGCTGGCGGCTTGCCCGAAAACCAACTTCGCGCCCGAACGGGTGCGTTGCGCGGAGGGTTTTGAAACGCACGGCTCAGTGCCGAAAACGTCCGCAGCGGCAGTTTCTTCCGTCGGCTGCCAAGCTGATGGCGCTGTAGGGGAGGCACGAGATTCGGCGCCGGAAGCGCTCGCGGTGTCGCCCTCTTCCGTCGGCCGTCAAACCGGCGAAGCCTGTTGCTCGAACTGCGCGGGCGACTTCGAGGCGGTGGACGTCACGGACGTGGCGCGTGCCACCATGCGCTGCGTGAAGGAGCTGCGCGGGCGTTTCGGCAAGGGCATGGTGGTTGACGTGCTGCGCGGTTCGAAGAGCGCGAAGCTTTTGGATATGCGCTTGGACGAGGCCGCCTCCTACGGTGCGGTGGACGTGCCCGCCGCCCAGGCGAAGGAGGTCATCGAGCTTTTGGCCGCAGGCGGCTACCTGACCATCACCGAGGGGTCGTACCCCACGGTGGGGCTGGGCCCGCGCGCCCGCGAGGCGGCCGACCCCGGCTTTTCGCTGTCCATGAAGCGCGTCGCCCGCAAGCCCGAGCGCGTCCGCGCGGGCGCGGGCCATGTGTTCGGCGGCTCCGGCGCCAAAGCGGTCGCCGAGATCGATCCGACGCTATTCGAGCGCCTGCGCGCGCTGCGCAAGCGCCTGGCCGACGAGGCCGACGTGCCGCCTTACATCGTGTTCTCGGACGCGGCCCTGCGCGACATGTGCGCGAAGCTGCCCGCCACCGACGACGAGTTCTTGGAGGTGAGCGGCGTGGGCGCCACAAAGCTCGCCCGCTACGGCGAGGCGTTTTTGGCCGAAATAGCCGCGCATGCGCGCGAAGCGGGCGCGGCGGCGCAGTAGCGCGGCGCCGGCTTCCCGATCGCGCATGGGACGGAGGGCCGGCATTGTGAAAAACCATCGCAAAGAGGGCTATTTTTTGTGACGAGCACGAGCCCCTCCCCTCGTTTCCGGTTTCTGACGCCGAGCGCGCTAGAATCGGCCCCAATCAGGCATGCCCTTTTCGCGGAGCGGCGCAGGGGGCGTGCTGAGGCATTGGGGAGAAGGAGGCTCGCTTTATGGAAGTGCTTCTGTTTCTCATCGCGTTTCCGCTTGCAGTGGCGGTCGCGATGCTCTTTACGAGAACGGAGGGGGTGCGCAAAGTACTGACCTGCGGTTCGGCTGCGATCATAGCCTTGGTTTCCGTATGGTTGGTTGCGTCGAACCTGGGATCGGGCTATGTGTCCTTCGAGTTCCACTCGCCGGTGGTCGACTACGTCTGCCTTGCGGTGAGCGTGCTTGTGGCGGCGGCCATCCTGTACTATGGCATCCGCTACAAGAACGTTTGGGCGTGCGTGCTGGCGGCCGTCCAGCTCGTCGGCTCCCTCGTCTTCGAGCTCGGGTTCGCCCACGGCGTGGCCGTGGCCGAGGCGCTCTACCTCGACTCGCTCTCGCTGCTCATGGCGTTCATCATCGGCGTGGTGGGCGGCGGCATCTGCGTGTACGCCTTGGGCTACATGGAGGACTTCCAGGCGCACGAGCCGGAGGGCGCGCGCGACCGCCGCCCCGTGTTCTTCGCGCTCATGTTCGCGTTCCTCTCGGCCATGTTCCTCATCGTGTTCTCCAACAACATGGTGTGGCTGTTCACGGGTTGGGAGGTCACCACGGTGTGCTCGTTCCTCCTCATCGGGTTCACCCGCACCGAGGAGGCCATGCGCAACGCCTTCCGCCAGATCGTCATGAACCTCGCCGGCGGCATCGCGTTTTTGGCGGCGCTGTACGTGAGCGCCGTCCAGCTGGGCACGCTTTCGCTGCTTGAGTTCTTGCAGCTCGGCGTGCAGCACCCCGAGCTTGTGGCGCTTCCCGTCACCGCGCTCGCGTTTGCCGGCCTCACGAAGGCTGCTCAGATGCCCTTCCACACCTGGCTGCTCGGCGCCATGGTGGCGCCCACGCCCACCTC
This sequence comes from Candidatus Rubneribacter avistercoris, assembly GCA_019115845.1. Classification (GTDB taxonomy): domain Bacteria; phylum Actinomycetota; class Coriobacteriia; order Coriobacteriales; family Eggerthellaceae; genus Rubneribacter; species Rubneribacter avistercoris. Next base: position 52,726 of record DXCU01000007.1, read on the forward strand.
GGCGCTGCTCCACTCGTCCACCATGGTCAAGGCCGGCGTGTTCCTGCTCATCAAGCTGGCGCCCGTCTTCCTGGTGTGCCCCGTGCCGTCGGCTATGGTCGTCCTCGTGGGCGGCATCACGTTCCTGCTCTGCTCGTTCATGGCCATCAGCCAAAGCAACGCCAAGCGCGTGCTCGCGTACTCCACCATCGCCAACCTCGGCCTCATCACGGCCTGCGCGGGCGTGGGCACCCCCGAGGCCGTCTGGGCGGCGGCGTTCCTCGTGCTGTTCCACGCCATCGCGAAGTCGCTTCTGTTCCTGTGCGTGGGCACGGCCGAGCACCACATCGGCAGCCGCGACATCGAGGACATGGACCTTCT
>DXCU01000043.1 GCA_019115845.1 Candidatus Rubneribacter avistercoris
CCCGCCCCAAGCAAGCTTGCCCCTCGTAGGACCCCGCCCCAAGAGAGCCGCCGAGAACCCCCTTCCCCTTCCCCTCTCCGCATTGGGCCCGGAAATCGGTCTCCGATGGCGAGAAATCACCGAAATCGGAAGATCGGACGGCCCTTGCAGTCTTTTTGGGGGCACTGCAAGATCACCGATCAGGCGTTTCTTGTCGCAGCTAAGGACAATCGAGCAATTGTCTTCCGACTTCGGTGATTTCTCGCCATCGGAGACCTTTCCCTCTGCCAAACCCCCGTCGGCGCGAACCGGGCCAGCCCGCCACGCGAAGCCCCGCCGACGCCCCGGAAGGTCCAACCCGTTGAGCGGGGCTTTCCGAAGCGCCGAACCATAGAGGACCCTCGAAGCACCCGGTCAGGGGAAGCTCGGCCCGAGACTCGACGAACGCGGGCTCTCGTCAACGGTGGTTTGGCAGAAAGACGCCTATCCGCCTGCCGGATCATGCTCGAAGCGCAACCAACTATGCTACACTAAAAGCCTCATGCACTCGATCCCAAGGAGCTCTGTTTACGTGGCCGGACAGTTGCAACCGCGCTTTTAGCAGTCGCCTCGCGATCCGCTTTCTCCATCGCGCGTCTGCGCGCGCCGCGCAACGCGCGGTTTCCCTCATCCCAGCCGCGCTTCCAACCGGAATAAGTGGCGCAACCGGCGCCGCTACCGCATGCTGGGATGCGTTCGACCATCTGCACAGCAAGGAGAGTTCCCATGACCGACCATCCTACGCCTTTGAGCGCCGCAGGCACGCCGCTGCCGAAGCGGTGGCTCGCCACCATCGTCATCATCTGGGCCGGCCAGGCCGTCTCCATGGTGACCAGCTACGCCGCCGGCTACGCGGCCGTCTGGTACGTCACCGAGACCACGAACAGCGCGCTGGCGCTGGCCGCCATGAGCGTGTGCGCCTATCTTCCCATGGGCATCATCGCGCCGTTCGGCGGGGCCTTCGCCGACAAGCACAACCGCAAGCTCATCATGATCGCCGCCGATTTGGGCGTGGGGCTGGTTTCCCTGGCGCTTGGCATCATCATCTTGTTCGGGCAGGTCACGCTCGGTTTGCTCGTGGTGCTCGTGGTGGCGCGCAGCGCGGGCCAGGCGCTTCACAGCCCGGCTATGATGGCATCAATGCCCCTGCTCGTGCCCGAGAGGCACCTGCTGCGCATCAACACGCTCGACCAGCTGCTCATGAGCATGGCCTCCATCGGCGCGCCGGCGTTCGGCATCCTGCTCTACACCGCCATCGGGTTCCACTCGGTCATGTTCCTCGACTTCTTCGGCGCGCTCGTCGCCGTGGCGGGGCTTGCCCTGGCGAAGATCCCCACCGTGCGCGACAAGGCCGCCGAGGGGCAGCACGTCGTTGCCAACCTGCGCGACGGCTGGCGCGCCGTGGCCGCGAACCGCGGGCTGCTCATGCTGCTTTGCGGCATCATGCTCGGCATGATCATCTTCGCGCCTTTGAGTTCCATCTACCCGCTCATGACCTACGACTACTTCAACGGCGACGGCTACATGGCAGCACTTGCCGAGGCCGTGTTCGGCATCGGCATGATAGCGGGATCGGGCATCCTCATGGTCTCCGGAGGCGGAAAGAAGCTCGCGCGGCTTATCGCCATAGCCACGCTCATCGTGGGGGCGGCGACCACGGCCTGCGGGTTTCTGCCGCCCACCGCCTTCCCGGCCTTCGTGGCGCTGTGCGGTATCATGGCAGTGGCGTGCGCGTGGTACAACGGCCCCATGATCACGCTTGTTCAGCGCAACGTGCCCGAGGAGAAGATGGGGCGCGCCATGGGGCTTACCACCGCGCTCATCTCGTTCGCCTCGCCCATCGGCATCGCGCTTGGCGGCGCGCTGGCGGAAACCATCGGCATCGCGCCGTTTTTCGTGGTGGACGGCCTGGCGTGCCTGGCCCTTGGCGCGGTCATCTACCTGCCAAAGAGCATTCGCGCGCTCGACCGCGAGACGTCCAAGAGCATCGAAGGAGCCAAGAAAACCGAGTGCGACTAGCTGCGAACAACACCGTCCGCATCCAGTTGGTTAACCCACCCGCACTATCCCCAGCCCTAACCGGTCCCTAATCTGCACCCCGTCGCCTACGACCGGCGCGCGCTGCCGTAGGCGGCGTTCTTGCGGTTGCCGAAGGCGCTGCCTTTGCGGGCGCTTTTCTTGAGGTCCTTCAGCACGTCTTCCTCGCTTGATCCCTCCACCTGCGTGCGCAGTTTGACCACCTGGTCGCGCAAGCGGGCGGCCTCCTCGAAGTCCATGTTCTGCGACGCGGCGGCCATCTCGTCTTCCATGGACGATATGATGCGCAGCACCTCCTCGCGCGAAAGCTCCGCAAGCTCCTTGTTCACCTGCTCGGCGGTGGTGCTGCCCATCTCGTCGGTCACGTAGCCGATGATGTCGTTGATGGCCTTGCGGATGGTCTGCGGCTCTATGCCGTGCTCCTCGTTGTAAGCCATCTGGATGGCGCGGCGGCGGTGCGTCTCGGCAATGGCCCGGTCCATGGAGTCGGTGGTTTTGTCCGCGTACATGATGACCTGGCCCGACACGTTGCGGGCTGCGCGTCCGATGGTCTGAATGAGCGAGCGGTGGTTGCGCAAAAACCCTTCCTTGTCCGCATCGAGGATGGCCACAAGCGACACCTCCGGCAAGTCCAAGCCCTCGCGCAGAAGGTTGATGCCCACCAGCACGTCGAACTCGCCCTTGCGCAAATCGCGCAGGATCTCCACGCGTTCGAGCGTTGCGATGTCCGAATGCATATAGCGTGCCTTCACGCCTTGGTCGAGCAGGTGGTCGGTCAGATCCTCAGCCATCTTCTTCGTGAGCGTGGTGATGAGCACGCGCTCGTCGCGGGCGGCGCGCTCCTTCGCCTCGTCTATGATGTCGTCTATCTGCGAGGCGCTTCCGCGCACGATGATCTCCGGGTCGAGCAGGCCGGTCGGGCGGATGATCTGCTCCACCTGCTGCTGGGTGACTTTCAGCTCGTAGTCGCCCGGCGTGGCCGACACGTAAACGAACTGCGGCACGCGCGCCTCGAACTCGTCGAAGCGCAAAGGGCGGTTGTCCAGGCAGCTAGGCAGCCGGAATCCGTGCTCGGCGAGCGTGATCTTGCGCGAGCGGTCGCCTTCGTGCATGCCGCGGATCTGCGGCACGGTCACGTGGCTCTCGTCGATGATGCACAGGAAGTCCTTCGGAAAGTAGTCGATGAGCGTGTAGGGCGGCTCGCCCGGCTCGCGACCGTCCAGGTGTCGCGAGTAGTTCTCGATGCCGGAGCAGAAGCCCATCGTCTCGAGCATCTCCAGATCGTAGTTCACGCGCATCTCCAAACGCTGCGCTTCGAGCAGCTTGCCCTCGGCCTTGAACTGCTGCAGGCGCTCGCGCAGCTCGTCGCGGATGGTGCCAAGCGCCCGGTCCATCTTCGGGCGCGCCGTCACGTAGTGCGATGCCGGCCAGATGGGCAGCGCCTCGTATTCGTTCAGCACCTCGCCTGTGACGTGATCGATCTCCGTGATGGCCTCTATCTCCTCGCCCCAGAAATCAACGCGCACCGGGTTGTCGGCGTACGGCGGGAACACGTCGAGCGAGTCGCCCCGCACACGGAAGGTGCCGCGCTTGAGCTCGTAGTCGTTGCGGTCGTACTGGATGTCGATAAGCTCGTGGATGACCCGGTCGCGATCCATCTCCTTCTGCTTGTCCACGAACACGGCCATGCCCGCGTAGTCCATCGGGCTGCCGATGCCGTAGATGCACGACACGCTGGCCACCACGATGCAGTCCCGTCGCGACAAAAGCGCCGAAGTGGCCGCGTGCCGCAGCTTCTCCACCTCCTCGTTGATGGAGGCGTCCTTCTCGATGAAGGTGTCCGACGAGGGAACGTACGCCTCGGGCTGGTAGTAGTCGTAATAGGAGACGAAGTACACCACCGAGTTGTCCGGAAAGAACTCTTTGAGCTCGCTTGCCAACTGGGCCGCGAGCGTCTTGTTCGGCGCCATGACCAGCGTGGGCTTCTGCACGGCCTCGATGGTCTTCGCCATGGTGAACGTCTTGCCCGAGCCGGTCACGCCCAGAAGCGTCTGGTAGCGCAGACCCTCCTCAACCCCGCACGCCAACTTTTCCACCGCCTGGGGCTGGTCGCCCGACATCTCGAACGGCGACACCACCTTGAACGGCGTCGTGGCCAGCCGCACCTCCGGCAGTTTGCCCTCCATCTCGATGCCTTCGATATTTGACAGATGCGCCACGCGTGCTCCCTTCCCGAATGCGAGGCACCCAGTGTAGCACAATCGCAGTGATATGAACAGATGTTCGTTAACAATCCGTTGCAGAGGATGCTGAACCGCCCGCTCGAGGGCTCTTGCCCGCAGCTCTTGCCTCCCTCCTTATTCCCTCCTCGCGCTCGCTTCGGCCTTGCCTTTGCGTCCGTAGCCTCAAACCGAAGTCCACGAGCGCCGCTCGCATCCCCTTCCCCTGTAACGGTAAGGAATCAGAAAGTTAGGATCCATTACCGTTGCGACCGACGCGGCCGGCAACCGCGACCGACGGGACCGACGGGACCGACGCGACCGACGCTGCCGGCAACCGCCCTCGGCGCCGGCGACCCAACCCCCCCCCCGAGCCACGATGCGAAGTATTTTCGGGTCGGGAAGACTTTTCCCTTCCGTCAACCGTCGGGCGCGGTAGAATCACCTTCGCCAAAGTCGCCCATTGTCAAAGCCGAAAGGAAGGCTTCGTGGAACAGATCCGCACGCTCGCGCCCGGTTTGGGCGCCTGCCTTGCCATCGCTGCGCCCTGCTGGCTGCTCGGACAGGCGCTCCCCATCGTCGGAGGGCCGGTGTTCGCCATCTTGGCGGGCATGGCCATCGCCGTGGCGTGGAAGCAGCCCGCGCGCCGCCGCACGCAGCCCGGCATCGCGTTCACCGGCAAGAAAGTGCTCCAAGCGGCCGTCGTGCTGCTGGGCTTCGGGCTGAACCTCGCGCAAATCGCCCAGGTGGGCCTCACGTCGCTGCCCATCATCTGCTCCACCATCGCCACGGCGCTCATCACGGCCTACGTGCTGAGCAAGCTGCTGCGCATGCCGGCGGGCATATCCACGCTCATCGGCGTAGGCTCGTCCATCTGCGGCGGCTCGGCCATCGCGGCCACCGCGCCGGTCATCAAGGCCAAGGACGAGGACGTGGCCCAAGCCATCTCGGTCATCTTCCTGTTCAACGTGCTGGCGGCCCTCGTCTTTCCCTCGCTCGGCGGAGCGCTCGGCATGTCCAACGAGGGCTTCGGCCTGTTCGCCGGCACCGCGGTGAACGACACCTCGTCGGTGACGGCCGCTGCGGCGGCCTGGGACGGCATGCACCCGGGATCCAACGCGCTCGACCACGCCACCATCGTGAAGCTCACCCGCACGCTCGCCATCATCCCCATCACGCTCGCGCTGGGCGTCTGGATGGCGCGGCGGGAAGAGCGCGATCCGGCAGCGCTCGAAGCCCGGGAGCACAGCGTTGTCAAGCCCGCCGGCAAGCTGGGCAACTTCAGCCTGCGTCGCGCGCTGCCCTTGTTCATCGTGCTGTTTCTGGCGGCGTCCATCGTCACCACCGTCGCCGCGTCGGCCGGCGTCGATCCGGCGCTGTTCGAGCCGCTCAAGACGCTCTCGAAGTTCCTCATCGTCATGGCCATGGCCGCCATCGGCCTGAACACCGACGTCGTGCGCCTGGTGAAGTCAGGCGGCAAGCCCATCCTCATGGGGTTTGCCTGCTGGGTTGCCATCGCCGCCGTCAGCCTGGGGATGCAGCACGCGCTCGGCCTGTGGTAGGCCAAAGGCCGAGCGCCCACCGGAGCCGAGCACGTCGTTCGAACTCGAGCAGAGAGCTCTCTTTGTTAAACCATGATTGACGCGAACCGGCGTCTGCCGAACCCCGGACCGAGCCTCCCCTCGTCGGGCGCCGGGTGAGGCCCTAGCCGCCTGGCGGGCGAGGCCCTCCCCGCCCGCCGAGCGGGGCCTTGTCCGACGGGTGGGCCCGGCAGGCCGGCCCGGCCTGAGTCGACCCCGGCTCAGCAGAGAGGAAGCCCGTTTTTGGCGAGAAATCACCGAAGTCGGAAGATAGGACGACGCGGACGGCCCCTCCGACGGCAACGCGCGCTCGCCGACCAAGGGCTTCGCCTCCGCCGCAGCGCGAGGGGGCGTCCGCGCCTTCCGACTTCGGTGATTTCTCGCCACCCGGGCGCCATCTCCCCGCCGAACCGGGATCGGCGCGGGCTTGCCCCCCGTCCCGGGCTGGGCACCCTCCGGCCGGGCGCCCCGGAAGGCCCACCCGGCGGACCCGAGGGGCTTCCGGGGCGCCCGACCCCCCGCAGCGACCCGGCCCGGCCCGCGCAGGCGGCGGTTTAGCAGAGAGAGCTGTTTCGCTGAAAAATCACCAGATTGCGACGTTTTTCAGCCCGACCCGCCAACCTCTCCCTTTCGCCGCCAACAAAGGCCCAGGTGGAATATGCGAGCATGTGCGTCTTCGCCGTCAGAACCGCCCACGACCCCCGCGAAGCGTCGCAATCTGGCTGTTTTCCAGCACAGACAGCGCCCTCCCTGCCAAACCGCTGTTGGCAGAGGTCGGGCCGGGACGCTGCGCATCATGTGCGACCAACTCGCGTCTGCGGCCAACCTGCAGGCGCAGTCGGCCGCAGATGCGACCGACCCACGAGCGCGATGGGCACGCAGCGCGGTGGGCGCGGCCCTCGTCGACGACGGTTTGACAGAGAGGGGCATCAGACGCCCGAAGGGGTCGGCACCCGAAGCGCCCCGCCCTCTCCGGATGACAACGCCGATAGAAACCGAACTCCCACGTCAATCGACCGTTGACAACCGGCAGCCGGCAGTCATCAGCGGCTAGGCTCCAGTCGGCAACCATCAGCGGCCGGGCTCCGGTCGGCCTCCATCAGCCGCCAGCCATCAGCTACCAGTCACCGACAGCCGGCAGTCATCAACCGACAACCGCCAATCGAAGGCCACGCCTGGCTGCCGGTAGCCGCCAATCGCCAGCCAGCAGCCGTCGGCCGGCCGTCAGCAGCGAGGGCTTACAGCTCCTTGGAGTACTCGGCCCACCAGGCCAGTACCTTGTTGCGCAGCTCCTCGGGCGAGCCGTCGTTGTTGAACACCACGTCGGCCGCCTCGATGCGGTCCGCGTCGGTGATCTGCTGCGCGATGCGACGGCGCACGTCGGCCTCGTCCCAGCCGGACTTCACCGCGCGCTCGATGCGCATGTCGAGCGGCGCGAGCACCGCCATGACCACGTCGGCGTCGTAGGCAAGCGACGAATGCCGGTTCTTGAACACGGACTGCTCCACCACCACGGCCGCATGGCCCTCGCGCTCAAGCTCGGCCACGCGGTCGGTGAACGCCTCCTCTATGCGCGGCAACGTGATGCGGTTGAGCTTGCGCGTCTCGGCCGGGTTCACGAAGGCCTTCGCCGCAAGGTCGCGGCGGACGATCTCGCCATCGGACCCCAGGATGTCCGCGCCGAACGCATCGACCAGCTCCTCTTTCACCGTGTCCCACAAAAGCACATCGTGGCCCACCTGATCAAGGTCGATATAGGGCAGGCCCTGGTCGACGAGGGCCTTGCGCGCCGTGGACTTCCCAGCACCCATGCCGCCGATGACGAACAGCTTCTTCATGCTTGCTCTACCTCCTCGATCATGCCGCCCCCGAGCACGGTGTCGCCCTCGTACAGGACGGCGCACTGCCCCGGCGCCGTCGTCGGCTGCGCAGCCCGCAGCGCCACCCGCACGCGCCGGTCGCCTTCCGGCTCCATGATACACGCAACGGGCCGGCTCCGGTAGCGCAGTTTCACCATCGCCTCGCGCGGGCCGTCGAGCGCCTCGAACGCCTGCCAGTTCATGCCCGACACGCGCACCGCCCCGATGCGCGCCTCGTTGGCAAAGCCCACCACCAGCTCGTTTGCGGCCACGCGCTTCTCCACCACATAGTAAGGCTCGGCGGCGGCGATGCCGATGCCTTTGCGCTGCCCCACGGTGTAGCCCGGCAGCCCCTCGTGCCGCCCCAGCACCCGCCCCGTGCGGTCCACAACATCGCCCGGCTCCCCCGCCGCGCCGCGCTCGCGCAAAAAGTCCCGGTAATCGCCCTCTATGAAGCACACGTCCTGGCTCTCCGGCTTCTCGGCCACGGAAAGCCCCAGATCAGCCGCCATCACGCGCACCTCGGCCTTCGTCATGCCGCCCAACGGCAGCACGAGGCGGGCCAGCTGCTCCTGGGAGAGCAAAGCCAGCATGTAGCTTTGGTCCTTGCGCGCGTCAAGCGCGGCCTTCACGACGAAGCGCCCGTTCGCGGACAGCTGCGCGACGCGCGCGTAATGGCCGGTGGCGATGCGATCGCAGCCCAACTCGGCGGCGACGGACGCGAGCGCCGGCAGCTTGCAGCAGGCGTTGCACCCCACGCACGGGCTGGGCGTGAGGCCGCGCGCGTACGCCTCGGCGAACGGCTCGACCACGCACCGCTCGAACAGCGCCGTCGCGTCGTGGACCAGATGGGCGACTCCCAGCGCCTCGCACACGCGCGCGGCATCCGCCTCGGCGGCGCGCGCGCCCGCGTCGTCGTGGAAGCGGCACGTCACGCCCACCACCTGGAAGCCCGCGCGCAAAAGAAGCGCGGCCGACACCGCGCTGTCCACGCCCCCGCTCATCCCGAGCGCCACCCGAGGGGGCCGCCCGGCACAACCGATTCCCTGCGAATCCGACACGATCCTCCACCAATCTTGAAACCGCCCGACTTCGCCATTATAGGGCAAGCGCGCTGGTATACTGGTGAGTTGCGCCGAACACGAGAAGAACAGGAGGGCGCCGGACATGCCGGCCGAACACGCCAAGACGAAGTCACGCTACATCCCCGCCCTCGACGGCCTGCGCGCGTTCGCCGTGCTCGCCGTCATCGCCTACCATATGGGCATGGCCTGGGCCCCGGGCGGCCTGCTGGGCGTCACCGTGTTCTTCGTGCTCTCCGGCTACCTCATTACCAGCCTGCTGCTCATCGAATGGGACAACACCGGCCGCATCGACCTGCCGCAGTTCTGGCTGCGCCGCGTCCGCAGGCTCTTCCCCGCCATCGTGTTCGTCATCGCGTGCTCCGCGGCGCTGTTCACCGTCTTCGACCACAGCCTGCTCACCAAGCTGCGCGACGACATGTGGGCCGCGCTGCTCTGGGTCACGAACTGGTGGTACATCCTGCGCGACGTCTCCTACTTCGACGCGCTGGGCGCGCCTTCGCCGCTCACGCACTTCTGGTCGCTTGCCATCGAGGAGCAGTTCTACGTGATCTGGCCGCTCCTTCTGTTCGCGGCGCACAAGCTGGGGGTCAAGCGCGCCGCCATGCGCAACGCCACGCTGGCGCTGGCCGTGGCCTCCGCCGCCGAGATGGCCTTGCTCTACACCCCCGACGCCGACCCGAGCCGCGTGTACTACGGCACGGACACGCGCGCGTTCTCGCTGCTCATCGGCGCATGGTTGGCGTTCGTGTGGCCCTCGCACCTGCTGGGCGCGAAAAGCGGCGTGCGGTTGACCAAGCGGGAGCGCACGGTGTTCGACGGGGTGGGCGCGGCCGCTTTCGCCGGGCTTGTGGCCATGGCCGTGCTGGCGGACGGCTTCTCTCCGTTTTGGTACTACGGAGGAACGCTGCTCGCCTCTATTCTGACCGCTGTCCTCATTGCCGTCATGGTGCACCCGGCCAGCGCTCTTGGCAGGGCGGCCAGCGCCAAGCCGCTTGTGTGGGTGGGGCTGCGCTCCTACGGCATCTATCTATGGCACTACCCGCTCCTTCTGCTCATGAGCCCGCAAAGCGCCATCGGCGAGACGCCGTGGTGGATGTACCCGGTGCAGCTCGCGGTCATCTTCGCGTGCGCCGCGTTCTCGTACCGCTTCGTGGAAAATCCCATCCGCCGCGGCTCCATCGGCGCGTTCGTGCGCCGCGTGCGCGCGGGCGAGGTGGACATGCCCGACTGGCTGCACCTGCACGCCATCCCCGCCGTGGCGGCAGCGGCCGTGACCCTCACCGCGGTAGGCGGCCTTGTGCTCGTCCCGCCCACCGCGGCTATCGAGGGCGCCGATTTGCTCAAAGACGAGAGCGCCCACACCGCCGGGCTGCCGCCCGCGCCCGCCGAAGGGGAGGCGCCCGCCGAGGAGCGGCCCCGACTCGACCTCATCATGATAGGCGACTCGGTTTCCGTGCGCGCCATCCCCGCCTTCCAGGAACGGTTCCCCTACGGCGCCATCGACGCCGCCGTGAACCGCCAGCTGCCCGTCGGGCGCGACGTGTACGCCTCCTATGCCGACCAGGGCATCGTGGGCGACGTGGTGGTGTTCGCGCTGGGCACCAACGGCGCAGTCACCGACGAGCAGGTGGACGAGCTTGTCAACACCGTGGGACCCGACAAGCAGGTGTTCTTCGTCAACACGCGCAGCCCGCAGAACTGGGTGGCCGACACCAACGCCGCGCTCGCGCGGGGGGCGGAGCGCCACGGCAACGTGAGCGTCATCGATTGGTACGGCGCCAGCGCGAGCCGGGGGGATTGGTTCGACGGCGACGGCACGCACCTGTCGGAGGAGGGCTGCCAAGCCTACATCGACCTCGTCCACAGCGCAGTGGCCCCGCTTCTGCCCGCCCACGAGGAGGGCGACCAGGCGGCCAGCGCGCAAACCCCGCTCCAGGCGACCGTCGCCCAGGCGAAGACCGCGGCAACGGGCGCCGTCGCCCCGCTCGTCCGGAACATGGTCGACGGCATGGCGCAAGAGCGGGAGCAGTAAGGACCGAGGGTCGCGATCACGGGGAGGGGGAGGCATGGTACGCGAGCGAACGGGGGCTTCGTCCATCGACCGACGACCCCCAACATGGCCGCTGCTCGGATTGGCTCTGGTCGTACTATGGAGCTGCTTTCTCCTCAAGCCGCTCGACGCGCTCGCCCCCGCTTCGTTCGAGGCGTTCTACGCAGCCCAAGGCGCAACCATGCTCGCAGCGGCCGCGTTCTCCTCCCGCCGCAAAGCCGATCCCCCGCCGCTGCTCGACTACCCGTTCGCCCTGGCCATGCTCCTCTCTCCCTTCATCGCGCAGTTCCCCCATCCTGTCTTTCACGAAGCCAGCCTGCTGGCAGGCGGCATACTGGGCGGTTGTTCCTGGTCGTGGTTTTTGGCGCGCTGGTTTTCCCTGTACACGCAGCTGCCGACGCGTTTCATGCTCATCTGTTTGATGGGAGCGCACGCGCTCATGCCGCTTTTGCGGCTCCCCCTTGAGTTCGTGCCGCTCACCGCAGCCCTCGCCATCACCGCCATCGTGCCCATCGTCATCGTCCCCTTGTTGAGGAGGGCCTCCCTGAGCATCTCCGAAGCGCGGGCCGCGCAAAACGAGCAAAGCGAGCGGGAGCCCCTCCCGCTTGACGGATCCAACCTGAGAACCGTCATAGGGGAACTTGTCGTTTACGGCGTTGCCGTGGGGCTGTTCCGCATCAACGCCGACACCGCATCCCTTCCCTGGCAGCTTATCGTGGCGGGTCTTGCCGTGAAATCGGCCATCCCGTTGATCTTGCTGTGGCTCGTGTGGCGCGCCCGCGGCGGAATGAGCCTCAACCTGGTGTGCCAAATAGGAATCGTGTTCATCCTCATAGCCGTCTCGGCGGCTTCGAGCCAGTGGCAGAACCCTCCCGCCGCGTTCGCCATCTTCGACTGCATGCGCCAAGCCGTCTACATCCTGCCCACATTGGCGCTCGCAGCGCTCACGCAGCAAACCCGGACGCGACCCGCCGTCGTGTTCGGCGTCGGATGGGGCTCCTACACCGCAGCCGTGTTCCTTGGCATGCTGGTCGCCGACGCGCTGGGCGCGCAAGGCGTCCACGCCGGCACGCTCGCCGTGCAGCTCGTCTGCATTCTGGCCGTCACCACCATCCTCGCATTCACCCTGAAAGACGATCTGGACATGCGTCTGTTCTCCACCAAGCCTCCGGAAGACCCGCCGCCCATACAAAACTTCGAAGAGCTCGACCGCCGCTGCGAGGCGCTTGCACGCGAGCGCGACCTCACAAGCCGCGAGCTTGACGTGATGAAGCTCATCTGCCGGGGCCGCTCCAAGCGCTACATCGCCGGGCATCTGATCATCTCCGAGAACACCGTGCGCAGCTACGCGAAGTCGCTCTACCGCAAGCTCGACATCCACAGCCGCCAGGAGCTCATGAGCACCATAGGGCTGGAAGAGGAATAAAGCGCCCGGTCGAAGCCGACCACCCGCCCCGGGTGGTCGATCCTCCCCCCGAAAAACGACACCGAACGTGCGTAGCGAGACCCCCGCGCCTCCCGCCAGAATGCGAACCAGCCCGGAACCGACCGGGAAACCGTTTCGCAAGGAGGGACAGCATGCACGCGACAAGCAACGGAAAACGCGCGGGAATCGACCGCCGCAGCTTCCTCAAAGGCGGTGCCGCCCTAGGAGGCATGGCGGCCCTGACGGGCCTTGCCGGATGCTCGGGCGCGCAAAGCGCGGCGTCCGGCTCGGAAAGCTGGATGCCCGAGCGGTGGGACGCGGAGGCCGACATCGTGGCCGTGGGCGCCGGCGGCGCCGGGCTGGCCGCCGGCATCGAGGCGCGCGACCTGGGCCTTGACATCATCGTCTTGGAGTCGCAGTCGAAGGTCGGCGGCAACAGCGCCATCTGCAACGGAGGCATCTGCATACCCGGATCGCCCCTGCAAAAGGAGCAGGGCATCGAAGACTCCCCCGAGCTTATGGCCAAGGACCTGCTCGAGTACACGAAGGAGGACAACTACCCCGAGTACATAGAGCTGCTCGCCGAGCAGCAAGGGCTTCTGTGGGACTGGCTCACGGACCTCGGCGTGGAGTTCCGCGCGGAAAGCCTCATCGGCACCACGGGCCAGTCGGTGCCCCGCGAGCATCACGTGGCCCCCGGCGGCGCCATCAACACGCTCGCTGAGGCGGCCGAGGAGCGCGGCGCCGACATCCGGCTGAACACGCCCGCGACGCACTTCATCCAAAACCCCGTCACGAAAGAGGTCGTCGGGGTGCAGGCGCAGGACAAAAGCGGGAACCCCCTGTACTTCAAAGCCCGCAAAGGCGTGCTTCTGTGCTCCGGAGGATACGCGCGCAACGTCGACATGCTCAACAAGTGGGTGTTCGGCGCGGGCGCCGAAGTGTATATGGACGGCTGCATGGACGACATCGGGCAGGACGGCTCGGGCATCCTCATGGCCATGGAGATAGGGGCCGACACGCGCCACATCGACTACTTCAACATGCTGACGGCCCGCAATCCCAAGGGCGGCATCAGCGACGCATGCTCCATCTTCCACGTGGGCGCCGTCTTGGTGAACAAGGAGGGCGAGCGCTTCGTCAACGAGGCGCAAGGTTACATCAACGTGTGGAACGAGGTGAACGCCCAAACCGACCAGAGCTGCTTCCAGATATGGGACCAGACCATCTTCGATGCGTACGCAGACAACGACAGCGCCTACTATTCCATGGCCAAGCTCACGGATTCGGGGCTTTTGCTGCAAGCGAACACGTTCGAGGAATTGGCCGGCCTCATGGGCGTCCCGGCCGACGCGCTTGCGGCCACCATGGCCCGCTATAACGACGACGTGGCTTCCACCGGCCGAGACAGCCTGTTCGGACGCGAGCATCTGGTGTCCATGAACGCCGAGCCCGTTCCCATCGTCACTCCGCCGTTCTACGCTTGGGAGACCACCAACTCCATCTGCTGCACCAAAGGCGGCATCCGGCAGGACGCCACGCAGGGATGCCAGGCCGTGAGCGTGATGGGAGACCTCATCCCCCGGCTGTACCTGGCCGGCAACGTGAGCGGCTACTGCAACTGCGGCATCATCCTCGGCACGCACAACGCGAACAACTCCTCCGGCATAGGCTTCGGCGGCGCGCTCGCGTTCGGCCGCTACTGCGTCCAGCAGATGGCCGGCAACGCAAACTGGGACGAGGCGTAACGCCCCTCCCCTCTGTCAAACCAGGACTGACATAAGCCTGGCCGGGGTTCGGGCGGGGAGGGCCTCGCCCGGCGCCCGGCCAGGGAAGGCTCGGCCCGGGGTTCGGCAGACGCCGGTTCGCGTCAACGGCGGTTTAGCGGAGATGCGGCGAGAAGATGGCGAGAAATAACCGAAATCGGAAGCCTGCGCGCTCCTTGCGGGCTTCGCAAGAGCAACGCGCAAGGAGCGACCAGGGCTTTTTCGACGATCCGGAAAGGTGCGTGGCCGATTTCTTTCCGACTTCGGTGAATTCTCGCCATCAACGGAGGTCCTTCCTGCTAAACCGCCGCCGGCATGGACCGGGCCGGGTCGCTGCACGCAGGCCGCCCGGGTGCCCCGGAAGCCCCCGACCCGCCGGGCGGGCCTTGCCCGACGCCCGACCGGAGGGGGCCCGGCCCGGGACGAAGGGGCGCGAGCTCGCGCCGATCCTGGTTCAGCAAAGAGACGACGCCCTCTCTGTTAAACCAGCGTTGGCATGAACCGGTGTTTGCCGGATCTCGGGCCGGGCCTTCCCTGGTCGGGCGCCGGGCAAGGCCCTCCCCGCCTGACGGGTAGGGCTTTGCCCGGTGAGCCGGCCTGGCCTATGTCAATCCTGGTTTAACAGAGAGACGACGCCCTGCTGACGAAAAATCACCGAAGTCGGAAAGCGCGGGCGCCCTCTCGCGTTGCGGCGGAAGCGAATCCCCTGGTCGACGATCCCGCATTGTCGTCGGAAGGGCCATCTGCGTCGTTCTATCTTCCGACTTCGGCGATTTCTCGCCAAAAACGGGCTCCCTCTCTGCCGAACCGGGATCGGCACAGGCTGGGCCGCTCCGCCGGGCGGGGAGGGCCTCGTCCGATGGACAAAAAGGCCCCTCATCCACATCCTCGTATAAGAATAATAAAAACCACGAGCGATTTACCTGGGAAAATGTAGAACTCTTTTGCAAACTTCCTTTGTGAAGGGGCAAAATAAGGCAAAATGAGCCCTGCATCATGTGGATTAGGGCACATTTTGTCCAGAACTATTTTACTCATAGTTGAGAAGCGAGGCCGACTCTGCCCCAGACGGCATGGAGCCGGCCCCGCCCCAGGTGGGGCACTGACGCCACCGGCTCTGCCTCGGGGCCGCGCGCAGTCGACTCTGCCAGACAACGCGAAGCTGGCCCCGCCCCAGGTGGGGCACTGACGCCACCGGCTTTGCCTCGGGGCCGCGCGCAGTCGACTCTGCCAGACAACGCGAAGCTGGCCCCGCCCCGGCGACGCGCCGCCAGCTCCACCCCGGGCGGCACACTGCCCGCACCGCCAGCTCCACCCCGGGGCCGCGCGCTGCCGGCTCCAGCGCCCCGGGCTGCAAGTTCGACGCCGACCCCGAACCCTCCCGCAAGCGTGCGCCTCCTTGTGCGCGACGACAACGGCGAGCGTCCATTCATGTTCCCTCCCACCATCGCCCTTCCCTCGCCAACCCCGGGCACGGTAGAGTTCCTGCGCATAGGGGCCCCATCATTGGCATGCTGTTCGAGAAGGGAACAGGATCATGACGAAGGCAATCGATGACTGGAAGACCAAGCCCTACGGACGCGTGATGGACGATCAGGAGATGAGGAAGCGCTCTCACCACGCGCATCCTTACTGCGTGTTCGATCCCGGCGCGCCGGTGGACATGGACAAGGTCGAAGACCTTCTGGCAGGGGGCATCGACGTGCACATCCACGGCGCGCCCCTCGCAGGCAAGCTGTACGGCCGTCCGCGCATGGTGGACACGTGCATCGCCGCAAGCAAGGTGGGAATGAAGGCGCTCGTCTTCAAAGACCACAACACGATGACGAACAACGCGGCCACCGTCATCCAGGAGCTTCTGGACCTGTACGTGGCCGAGAAGGCCAAGGAGGGCATCGAGACGTTCACGCCGGTCCAGGTGTTCGGCGGAATCACCCTCAACTACCAGGTGGGCGGCATGAACAAGCTTGCCGTGGAGGCCGCGCTCAACACCGGCCGCTGCAAGGAGATCTGGCTGCCGTCGATGAACGCGGCGCACCAGCACGAGGCCATCGCGCTGCCCGACAAGCCGGCCGACCCCGGCATCCGCGTGAGCGACTGCAAAGGCACGCTGACCCCCGAGATGATCGAGATCCTCGAGGTCATGGCCGAGTACAACGACAACACCAAGGGCGAGCGCGTCGTGCTGTCGGCCTGCCACGTGTCCAACGAGGAGAAGTTCGACATCCTGGACTACATCAACCGCAAGGGCCTGGACGTGAAGGTGCTCATG
>DXCU01000044.1 GCA_019115845.1 Candidatus Rubneribacter avistercoris
TGCCCGCCCGTCCCAGGCGGCGCGCCGGAAACGGGCGGGCCGCCCCGACAGATAGGAGAGACCCATGACCACCGGAAACCAGATCATCCTCCAGTACCTGACCAGCGTGCCGGCCTGGTACCTGGCCACCAGCGCAGACGGCCAGCCGCACGTGCGGCCCTTCAGCTTCGCGGCCGAGCAGGACGGCAAGATATGGTTCTGCACCGCCACCACCAAAGACGTGTGGGAGGAGCTTGTCGCCAACCCGCGGTTCGAGGCCACGTCGTGGTGGCCCGGCCACGGCTGGCTCATCCTGCGCGGCAAGGCGGGTTTGGACGACCGCGCGAACGACGAGATGCGGCGCGCGGGATACGAGCACCTGGAAAGCCTTGGAGAGAGCTACGACGGTCCGGACGATCCCGTGCTCGTGTTCTTCTCCGTCGAAGAGCCTCAAGCCTGGATCTGCAACCACGACGAATGGAAGCCCGTCGAGCTGTAGCCCCTTTGCGCGAGCCGCCTGCGCAGGGCAGCCAGCCCCTCCGTCCGACCCCGCGCCCCCTCTCTGTCAAACCAGGATCGACACGAGCTTATGTTTGCCTAACGTTCAAGCCGAGGACCCTACGATCGGGCGCCTCGGAGGGTCCCCGCGCCCGGCGGGTCGGTCCCTCCGAGGCGCCCGGCGGGACCCTGCGCGGCAAGCCGGCCCGGCCCGCGCCGCCGGCGGTTCAACGGACAGCGAAAGAGTCATGGACAAAACAGGCCCCGGTCCACATGGCCTCGGCCAAAATCGGCCCGATTCGGGGCCTTCGCGAAGGGACGCGCGGGAAGGCCGCGCGTTGCCCCAGGCAGGCGGCTTGCGCTTTTGACTATCCTCGTGCGAGGATGTGGATCAGGGGCCGTTTTGTCCAGAGGGGCCCCGCCGAACCACCTTCGGCAGGGTTCGTGCCAACGTCGGTTTAACGGTGGAGCGGACGCGGGGTCCTGCGCGGCCGCTCCGCACGGTCCCAAGCCAACGGCGGTTCGGCGGAGAGGCTGCAACCGAGCGCGAGCGAGGGGCATCCTCCCCCGCAACCCGCTACGGCATGCGGAACAGCAGGGCCACCTGAACGTCCAAGCCGGCCGCGATGCGCTCCAGCACGTCGACCGTCGGGTTGGCGCGCCCGTTCTCTATGTCGATGAGGTACTGGCGGCTCACGCCGACCATCAACGCGAAAGAGCCTTGCGAGTGGCCTCGCTCGGCTCGCAGGCTCGCAATGTTGGAGCCGAGTTGCGTTTTTAGTGAAGTATTCTCCATGCCGGTTAAAGGCTAGTGCCGGCCGGAACGAAAGTCGTAAACTATAGTTTACAGACCGCCAATAAAACAAGGGGAGAGAGGGATCGGGGTTCGCGAGAGGGCCGCCCTCCCCTTCGATCGCAAGGGGTTGAGGAGCATGGACGCCAACGCTTACGACGGGCTTATGGAGGCCATCAAGGACAGCGCCGCCCGCATTTTCGAATTCGCCGAGACGGAAGAGGACGTCTGCCGCCTTGAGCGGGCCATCCACGACGAGGTGGCCTACCTGGCCGCCATCGCCCAATCAAAGAGGGTCGAGCCGCCCGCGGGCTGGGATCCGCTGGGCCGCTAGGGGCCGTATCGCGGGCCGGGCCGGGCGGCCGCTCCCGCACAGGCCGCCCGACCCGTCTTGTCAATCGGAGAAGTCGTACAGATCCTTCGTCGCCTCGCGGAAGTCCTCGTACACCTCGGCCGCCACGCCTTCGTCGAGCACAAGCTCGAAGCCGGCGGGCTGGCCGTCCTCGTCGAACTCGGTCGCCTCCAAGATCACAAGCTCGCCCGACGAGCCGGCGGGCTCCTCCTCGCTCACGGGGAAGAAGAAGCCGTACCGGCGGTCGTTGTGCAGGATGATACCGAGGAACTCAAGGTCGACGCGCTCGCCGGCCTCGTCCTCGAACGTGATGGTCATGCCCTCTTCCACCGGGGGGCAGAAGTTGGGGGCGCTTCCCTGGCGCATGACGCGTCTCCTTCCGATCGTCTTTTCGCTCCCCTACCTTGCGGCGGAGCGCTTCTTGCCCTTGGCCTTGCGCGAACGCTCCGCCGTCGCGGCGGGTGCAGCCGCCTGCGCACCCGCCGCAGCCAGCGCGCGCGGGTTGCCGAACTCGAAGCGGCCCACCTCCGGGCCGAACTTCTTCGCAAGCTTCGCATAGCGCGGCTCGCGGGTCTTCCACATGGCGTAGAGCGGCGTGGCCACCGCGATGGACGAGTAGGAGCCGCACACCAGGCCTATCACCATGGCGAACGCGAAGTCCTTGAGCGTCTCGCCGCCGAACAGCAGCATGGCGAGCACCGGGATGAGCGAGGTGAGCGTGGTGTTGAGCGTGCGCACGAGCACCTGGTTGACGGAGTGGTTCGCCATGGTCATGAACGTGCACCTGATGTCGTCGGACTTCATGTTGTCGTTGATGCGGTGGAACACCACCACCGTGTCGTAGAGCGAGTAGCCCAAGATGGTGAGCAGCGCGGCTATGGTGTTGGGGTTCACCTCGCGGCCCACAAGCGCGTAGATGCCCATGACCAGCACCAGATCGTGCAGAAGCGCCACGATGGCGGTGACGCCCATCTTGTACTCGAAGCGGATGGCGATGTAGACGATGATGAGCACGATGGACACGAGGAAGGCTATGAGCGAGGACTGTATGACGCTCGCGCCCCAGTCCGGCCCGATGGTGGTCACCTCGAAGCTGTCGGTGGACAGCCCCAGCTCCCCGGCCACCTGGTTGGCCCGGGCCGCCGCCTCTTCGGCGCTCGTGGTGGTGGTGCGCACGAGGAAGCCCTCCTCGCCGTCGGTGTTCGTGGTCTGCACGACGGCGTCGGGCTCGCCCGCGTCGTTGAAGGCCGAACGCATCTGCTCGATGGCCACGCCGCCCGTGCCATGGAACGCCACCGACGTGCCGCCCACGAACTCGATGCCGAAGTTGAGGCCGCGCACGCCCACGACGGCCAACGACGCGGCCACGAGCACGGCCGCCACCGCCAAGAACACCTTGCGATGGCCGAGGAAGTTGATGTCGCGCTTGACGAACTTGCCGCGCGGCTTGCGGGCCGCCTGCGCGGCGGCCGCGCCGGCGGCCCCTTCGCGGGAAGCCGCCTTCTCGGCCGACTCGGCGGCGTTGATGGCCTCGCCCGCCTCGGCCGCGGCCACGCTCGTGCCCTCGGCGGCGGCCAGCGCCTCGTAGCCCTTCGCCGCCTCCTGGCTGTCCCTGATGCCCCAGAAGCCCGGATGGCGCGCGATGACCTTGGGCGCCAGGATGCGGATGAGCGGCGCCTTGAACAAAAGCATCATGAGGATGTCGCACGCGATGCCCAGCGCCAGCGTCAGCCCGAAGCCTTTGACCGAGGCGCTGGCCAAGAAGAACAGCGACAGCGCCGACACAAGGGTGACCAGGTCGGCGTCCACCGAGGTGACGATGGCGTGCCGCACGCCCGTGAGGGAGGCCGCGCGCACGCTGCGGCCCATGCGGATCTCCTCGCGGAAGCGCTCCATGGTGAGGATGGAGGAGTCGGCCGCCATGCCGATGGTGAGCACGATGCCGGCGATGCCCGCAAGCGAGAGGCTGAACAGCCCGAAGTGCGAAAGCGTTGCCAAGATGCCCAGGTACAGCACGGCGAACACCACCATGGCGCCCGCCGTGACCAGGCCAAGCCCCCGGTAGAAGAACAGCAGGTACAGCATGACCACCGCCAGGCCGATGAGCGCCACCAGCACGCCCGAGGCGAGCGCGTCCTGCCCGAGCGTGGGACCCACCACCTGGCTTTGGGCGTACTCGAAGCTCACGGGCAAAGATCCGCTCTCCAGCACGGTTTGCATGGCCTTCGCCTCGTCGAGCGTGTAGCCCCCCGTTATGGACACGTCCCCGTTGGATATCTCGTTCTGGACGGCCGGGGCGGATTGGACCTCTCCGTCCAAGATGATGACGATCTGGCCGTTCGTCGACACCAAATCGGCGGTCGCCTGGGCGAACGCGGCCGTCCCCTCAGAGTCCAGCGACAGGTTCACCGCGTAGTCGGTCGATGTCTGGGACGCCTGCCCCACCGACACGCTCGTGATGTTCGAGCCGGTGACAAGCGGCGTGTAGGTGCCCTCCTCCACCGCGAGATGCTCTTCCTTGCCCGAGGGGAAGGTGTTGCCGAAGGCGTCGGTCACCGTGCCCTCGCCGGCGTACTGGCCCTGCTCGATCTTGCTGACCACGTCCTGGTCAGTGAACGAATCGAGGCGGGCGAACTCCAGCTTGCCGGTCTTGCCGATGGTGTCGAGCGCGTCCTCGGTGTTCGTGAGGCCGGGGATCTGCACGAGTATCTGGTCGGTGCCCTGCACCTGCACCACGGCCTCCGAGGCGCCCAGCGCGTTCACGCGGCTCTCGATGATGGCGCGGGACTTCTCCATGTCCTCGGCGCTCACCGCGGCGCCGTCGGAGCCTTTGGCCGTGAGCACCACCGACAAACCGCCCTGGACGTCAAGCCCCTGGTTGATCTTTTCCTGGGGCGGCGTGAACATGATGATGGACCCGATGACCAGCAAGGTGGTGGCCACGAGCAGCCAGACGTTGCGCCTGTCCTTCGATCCCGCACGCTTCTTCGTCTTGCGCGTTGACGCCATGTGACGTTCTCCCTACTTCCGTATGCAGCCGCACGCCGCAAGGGCCTGCGGAGCTTCTCTCAGCAATCCGATTATTTTGCCACAACCCAGAAGAACGCGCCAGAACGGGTTGCGGGTGGAAACCTAAGGGAACCACGGGGGATCACGGGGGATGGAAACGCCGAGGTGGAAACCAAAGGACGGCCTTTTTCCCTAAGGTCGCTCGCCCCGCCTTCCGCCCATCAGCGAATCCACCAAATCTATAAGCTCCTGCTTGGAGTGCACGTCCAACTTCCTATAGATGTGGCGGCGATGGGTGGCCGCCGTTCCCTCGGAGATGAACAGGTCCTCCTGCACCCGCTGCAGGCTGTTGCCGCGCGCCAGGATGGTCAGCACCTCCGTCTCGCGCTCGGAGAGGCACTTCTCCAAGGCAAGGCGCTTGCACGCCTCGGACAGGGCGTCCTCCTTCCCCATGCGCTCCGCTATGTCCAGCCGCAGCGGGAACCTGCTCGCGGCAACCAGCTTCGCCATCTCCAGCGGCTCCCGCACGATCAGCGCGTTCGTGGCCAGAAACGCGCACAGAAGCGACATGAGGCCGGCGAAGTAGACCATCTCCTCCCCTATGGGGCTGCGCGCCACCACGAAATGGGCGAAGAGCAGGCCCGCGCACGCGCCGAACCCGATGCCGGCCGCGCCCCTCAGCGCCCCGGAGGACCCCAGGGCGCGCAGGTCCCCCTCCTCGGCCAGCACGAGCATGACCGCCAACGGCACGACCGAAAACGCCGACAGCGTCACGAAGGCTATCGCGAATTGGAGGGCGTAGGCGCTCTCGCCGCTCAAGGGGAAGAACGCGGGTATGGCCGTCACGCAGCTCAGCCGCAGCGCCACGTACAGGTCCGCCTCGCGGCGCCGCGCCCAGCCGACCGCGAGGAGCGCGCATGCCGCAGCCGTCCCGAAAAACGGCATCGTCCAGGTCAGCGGCGCAACCGTCCCCCGCCCCGCCGTGGATGCGAACACATACCCCATGGTCGCCCAGGCAAGCCCTATGAGAAACAGCGAGGCGAAGGCCCGAAGCGTCGCACGGCGGACGCACTGCTTGAACAAGGGAGCCTCCCTGCCGAGGTCGCGCGAGGGGGCAGGCGGATCGCGACGCGCCTCCGCATGCGCGTCGGCCCTGATCGGGCAAGAATCGGCGCCGCCTGCCGCGAAGGCGAGGGACAGTGCGGAAAGCGCCGTGCACGCCAACGCCGCGACATCGAGCGCCTCATGGGGAAGCGGCGAGAGGAACGCGCCCGCCGCCACCGCCGCCGCGACCATCGCGCGCATCCTGCGCCCCGCCGGCCACGACGACGCCTCGCGCAGCCAAGCGCCCGCCAGACAGCCCCACGCCGCCCCGAAGCACGAGCACAGCAGCGCCCCGAGCGCCGCCGACGCCTCGACCTGCGCGTCGTAAGACGCCAGCAGGACCGCGCCCACGGCGGACAAGACGACGCCGAGCAGGGCGCAGGGGCGCAAAACCGCCGCCTCCGAGCGCGTCCGCACCAGCACCGTCGCCGCCAGCGCCGCCGTGAACAGCGCGGCGAACGACAGCAGGAAGGGGAACAGGGCGTCTTTCGCCGCCGGATCCCCGAACATCCCAAGCTCGTAGCGCCCCATGAAAAACCGCGCGCACGGCACCCACGGCACAGCCAGGACGAACCCCGCGAACCCGGCGGCCTCCCGCAGCGTGGCGCGCGGATTCCCGGCGCGCCCTCTTCCGTCGCTTCCCTTGCCCATGCGCCCTCCCGTCCTCACCCGGCGCGCCGCGCGCCGCTCCCGGATCGACCGTACCCGAGAAACCGCCCGAGCGCAAGCTGGCAGCGGCCACCGCATGTCATCTGAAACAGATGATTTCGGCCAGGAGGCGCGCCCGCCCGTCATCCGAAAGCGCAGAACCCCGCGGTTCAGCCGAAACGAGGGATTCCGACGCAGGCCCCGCATGCTTCAATGCGGACCCGAGGGCGGCGCAGGACCGTCCGGAACCCAGCCGCGCACGCGGCACGAGAGCAGGGAGGACACCATGGAGGCAAGGGGATTGTCGAGACGAGCGTTTCTGCAGGGCGTGGGACTGGCGGCCGCCGCGGGCGCGGCGGGAGGCGCGCTGGCCGCATGCTCGCCGGGAGGCGGCGCGGGCGGCGCAGGCGGAAAGGCGCCCGACGCGACCGCCGGCCAAGAGGCGCAGGCGGCGGTCGAGGACTGGGCGGCCGACACCGAGGAGCTTGGGGAGCCGCAGGAGGTGCTCAACGTGGACGTGTGCGTGGTGGGCGCCGGAGGCACGGGCCTGGCCGCCAGCATGCAGAGCGTCCAAAACGGCCTGTCGGTGGTCTGCTTGGAGAAAAACGGCGCGCCGGGAGGGTCGTTCATCTGCACCGAGGGCATGGCCGCCATCGGGACGCACTGGCAGGCGGCCGAGGGCGTGGAGATCCATCAGGACAAGCTCATAGCCGACCTGATGGCCTACCACCACTGGATCCCCGACTACGCCTTGTACCGGGCGTTTCTGGAGAACAGCGCCGATGCCATCGACTGGCTGGAGTCGCTGGAGTGCAACTTCCAGCGCGTCCGCGCGTTCGGCCCCTCCTACCAGGTCTGCCACGAGTACGCCGGCGATCCGGCGCGGGGCCTGGGGTCCCAGTTCGTGGAGAGCATGGTGGCGGCGGCCGAGAAGCTCAACGTGGACATCCGCTGCAACACGCCGGCGAAGCGCCTGGTCGTCGAAGACGGGAACGTGGTCGGCGTGCTGGCCGTGGACGAGGACGACCGCGTGATCAAGGTGGAGTGCTCCTCGGTCATCATCGCCACCGGCGGCTACGGCAACAACCCGGCCATGCTCAAGGCGCTGGCCGGCGTCGACCCCGACAAGGTGGTGGCCTCTGGCATGCCCGGCCACGACGGCGACGGCATCCGCATGGCCCACAACGCGGGCGCCGCGCTGTGCTGGGACGCCGGGGTGGCCAACTTCTACGGCAACATCCTCATCGGCAGCACCTACGGCAGCCACGTGTCGGCGGCCTGCTCGCTGCAGCCCGTCCTGTGGGTGAACGAGAAGGCCCAGCGCTACGTGAACGAGGACATGTTCGCGCTCAACTTCCCGTTCAACGGCATGGCCCACAAGGGGCAGAAGTCGGTGTTCACCATCATGGACCAGGCCATCATCGATAAGTTCACCAACGAGGGCACCCAGGTGGAGGTGGGCGCCGCCGCCCCCACGGGCACGCCTTACGACACCCTGCCCGACGACATCCAGAGCATGCTCGACCAAGGCAACGAGCACATCTTCATCGAGGACAGCATCGAGGCGCTGGCCGAAAGCGCGGGGCTTGACCCCCAGGCGCTTGCCGACACGGTGAAGCGCTACAACGATTTGTGCGCCGCAGGCACGGACACCGAGTTCGGGAAAAACCCCGATTTCCTCGTCCCCATCGAGACGGGTCCGTTCTACGCCTTCGAGGTGGGCAACGGGTTCTTCACCACCGTGGGCGGCATCAGGGTGTCCACGAAGGCCGAGGCCCTGGACGAGAACGACGAACCCATCGGCGGCCTCTACGTGTGCGGCATGGACTCGAGCGGCTTCTACGGCGACTGCTACGACGCCGGCGTGGCTCCGGGCTCCACGGCGGGCTGGGCCATCGTCTCCGCGCGCCTGGCCGCCAACGCCGCGAAGGAGCGCGCGGGCAAATAGCCTGCGAGCCGCGCCCTGCGGGCAGGAGGATCTCGCACGCGGAAGCCGCGCGCCCGGGCGGGACTCCCCCTCCGCCCGCCCGGGCGCGGCCGGCCGCCCCGCCCCTAGCGTGACAGGGGGACTAGCGTGACAGGGGGACGGGGATCGTGACAGGGGGACGGGGATAATGTCACCTTCGAGGCATGGTGCGTTACAGGCGCGATGACAAGGTGACATTATCCCCGTCCCCCTGTCACGGTCACGCTGTCACGCGCGCGCTGTCACGCCACGTTCCCCTGTCACGCTAGTAGTCCTTCGCGGCGGGGCTTGCCATCCACGCTTCGTAGAACTCCTCGTAGGCGTCGGCCAGCACGGCCTCGCGGGCGCGGCGCATAAGATCGATGAGGTAGTGCAGGTTGTGGATGGAAAGCAGGATGCCGCCGAGCATCTCGTTTTGCTTCACGAGGTGGCGGATGTAGGCGCGGCTATGGTTTTGGCAGGTGGGGCACGTGCACGCGGGGTCGAGCGGGCCGAAGTCGCGCGTGAACCTGGCGTTGCGCATGTTCATGCGGCCCGTCGAGCTGAACGCCGTGCCCATGCGGGCCGTGCGCGTGGGCAGCACGCAGTCGAACATGTCCACGCCCTCGCGCACCGCGCGCACGAGCGTGGTGGGGTTGCCCACGCCCATGAGGTAGCGCGGCCGGTCCTCGGGGCAGGCGCGGGCGACCTGCCCGAGCGTCTGGAACATGACCTCGTGCTCCTCGCCCACCGAGTAGCCGCCGATGCCGAAGCCGCCGAAGCGCCGCCCGCCCGCGCGCAGGCTCTCGTCTTCTATCTCGCGCAAGCGCCGGACGGACTCCAGGCGCAAATCCAGCTCCATGCCGCCCTGCACGATGCCGAAGAGCGTCTGGTCGGGGCGCTTGTGGGCCGCCAGGCAGCGGCGCGCCCAGTTGGCCGACAGGTCCACGGCGCGCGCGACGAACGCCCTGTCGGCCGGATACGGCGTGCATTGGTCGAGCTGCATGGCGATGTCGGCGCCCAGCTGCTCCTGGATGGCCATGTTGCCCTCGGGCGTCCAGCGGATCTTCGCGCCGTCGTAGATGGAGCGAAACGTCAGGCCGTCGGCGTCGAGCTTCAAGGTGTCGGCCAGGCTGAACACCTGGAAACCACCCGAGTCGGTGAGCATGGGGCCATCGTAGCTCATGAAGCGGTGCACGCCGCCGGCCGCCTCCACCACGTCGGCGCCGGGACGCAGCGAGAGGTGGTAGGTGTTGGCGAGCACCACCTGGGCGCTCAGATCGCGTAGCTGGCCTGCGGTTACGCCCTTCACCGTGGCGCTCGTGCCCACGGGCATGAACAGGGGCGTGCGAAAGACGCCGTGCGCCGTCTCGTAGGCCAGCGCGCGGGCGTGCCCGCTTCGGGCCTCCACCGTGCAGTCGAACAGCGCCATGTCAGCCCTCCACCCCGTTGACCACGAAGCCCGTGCCCGATGCCGCCGCGTCCGCAGCCGAATCCAGGCACTCCGCGAGCACCCGATCGCGCGCGGCGGCGTCCACCAAGCCCCGCTCGATGCCCTCGGCCGGGCGCTCGCAGACAGGCAGGGCCTCCGCCCAGTCCGCGAACCTTTCCAAGGAGCCGTGCCGCACCGAGGCCAGGTCGAAACCGCCCGTCGGGTCGAGCAGGCAGTCGGTGACGAGGAACGCGTCGGCTCCAAGCGCGCGGATGCCCAGGTCCTCCACCGTGTTGTTCCCCACCATGAGCACGTCGGCGCCCGCAAGGCCCGCCGCGGCCAAGCTTTCGGCGTAGTAGGCGGGCTTGGGCTTCACGCTGGTGGAGTTGTCGAACGTGGTGATGCGCGCGAACCGGTCCGCATCGACGCCGGCCCATGCAAGCCGCCAGCGCACGGCGCGCTCGGGGAACATCGGCATGGTGGCCAGCACAAGGGGATAGCCCTTGGCCGCCAGCGCCTCCACGGCGCGCGCGGCCGCCGGGTTCGGCGCCACGCCCTGGCCGAGCGCGCCGAACTCGTGCTCGTAAAAGCTTGCCAGCTCCTCCCCCCAATCGCACGCGCCCGCGTCCACGTGCGCGAAGAAGCCCTCCCAAAACGCCTGGTCGTTGGGACGGCCGTCGTCGTGCGAGGCCATGTTTTTGATGCCGGCCAGCATGCCCGCCTTGAACGCCTCAAACGGCACGCCGAAGCGGGCGACGTAGGCGCCGAGGGCGCCGAAGTAAGAGCGCATGAACTCGTCGATCTCCATGGGAAGCAGCGTGCCGTCCAGATCGAAGAAGACGGCGCGGTAGGAAGGCGTGCGCATGCGAAGGCTCCTTTTGCTCGTGCGGATGGTTCGGTTCGCATGGTAGTATAAGCCACGTCTTCGGGGCGCTGCGCGAAATCCCCGGCGAAACCCCCGCATCCGCGCTTCCGAACGCGGTCCGCGCAACGGCTTTCGGACGATCCGATGACGATCTTGTCGGTCGAAACGACAAGTTGCTTATGTATCTTGCCGTTTCGAACGACAAGATGTAGTATTTTGTCGAAACCGCAGCATGGACGGAGGAGGCGCATGCGCCCCATCATCGGCGAAAAGATACGCGAGTTCTTCTCAGAGGGCGTTCCGGAGGCCTTCGAGCGCGACCTGTCCCTTGGCAGCATCCAACCGCCGGCGCGGGGAAACCTGGTCAACGTCGTTGTCGGCGTTCGGCGCTGCGGCAAAACCTACCGCCTGTACCAGGAGATGCGCCGCATCGTGTCCGCAGGCTACCCGGAGGCGTCCCTTTTGTACTTCAACTTCGAGGACGAGCGCCTCAAGCCCTACGACGCCTCCCTGCTCTCGGAGGTGGTCGAGACGTTCTACGCCCTCAACCCCCGCGCCAGGGAGGAGGGGGCGTTCTTCTTCTTCGACGAGGTGCAGGAGGTGCCCGACTGGGGGCTGTTTCTGCGCCGCATGGTCGACACGGCCAAGGCGACGATCTACGTCACGGGATCGTCGTCGAAGATGCTCTCGCTCGATATCGCCAGCGAGTTTCGGGGAAGGGCGCTTCCCCGCGAGCTTTTCCCCTTGAGCTTCGCCGAGTACGTGCGGTTCCACGGGGGCGACGTCCCTCCGCGCGAGGCGCTCGCGGCCGGCGCGCTCACTGCGGGCGAGCGCGCGCTGCTGCGCAGCGCCTGCTCGGACTACCTGGTGCGCGGGGGGTTCGTTCCCGTGCAGGACCGGGGGCTTTCGGAGTGCGCGCTGCTTTTGCAGGAGTACGCGAACCGCACCGTCAGCTACGACGTGGTCGAGCGGTACGGCCTGGCCAACCTCTCCGCCGCCTCGAGCTTCCTTGCGCAGTGCATGGCGTCCTCGGCGCGGGAGCTGTCGGTCAACAAGGTCCATGGGAGATTCCGCAGCCTCGGTTCGTCGGTGTCCCGCGAGACGCTCTCAAGGCTTCTTGGCTACTACGAAGAGTCGTACCTTCTGTTTTCCGTCCGCGAGTTCTCGCGCGCGCTCGCGGACAACCCGCGCTCCCCGGCGAAGGTGTACGCGGTGGACCCGGGCATGCTCATGGCGTTCTCCCCCTCTGCGGCGCGTGACGAGGGGCAGCGGCTTGAAACGGCGGTGTACCTGACGCTTCGGCGCCAGGCCGACCTCGTGCGCCGAGGAAGCGTCTCCCGGGCCCTTCTGGACCGAGGATCGACGCGGCGCGAGGTTGATTTCGTGGTGGGCGACGCGCTTATGCAGGACGCCTTCCGGCTGGTGCAGTCCTCCACGAGCCTGGCCGACCCCGCCACGCGCAAGCGGGAGCTTGCGGCGCTGGAAGCGGCCATGTCGGCTTACGGCGTGGAGGAGTCCTGGGTGGTGACGTTGGACGAGCAGGAGACGGTCCAAACCGACCAAGGCGTCGTTCGCATCGTCCCCGCCTGGTCATGGCTGTTGGACGGAGGCGAACGATGAAATTGCTGCTGCACGCCTGCTGCGGGCCGTGCTCGCTCGAACCTGTGCGGATCCTGCGAGCGGCCGGGCACGACCTGACCATCCTGTTCGCCAACTCGAACATCGCGCCGGCCGACGAGCACGCGCGCCGCATGCGCGCGCTGCGGGAATGGGCGGCCGGCGAGGGGCTGCCCGTCGTCGAGGGCGCTTACGACCCTCTGTCCTGGGAGGCGTGCGCGGGACGCGTCGGCGCGGCCGAGCCCGGCAGCGCACGGCACGAGGCGCGCTGCCGGGCATGCTACCGCCTGCGGCTTGGCGAAGCGGCGCGCACGGCGGCCGAGCGGGGCTTCGACGGCGTGGGCACCACGCTTTCGGTAAGCCCCTACCAGTACACCGAGGTCATCCGCGAAGAGCTTGAGCGGGCGGCGGGGCAAGCGGGCGTGCGGGCCGTGTTCGAGGACTTCCGCCCCTTCTACGACGAGGCCACGCGCCGCAGCCGCGAGCTGGGCATGTACCGTCAGAACTACTGCGGCTGCCTGTTCTCGCGCGACGAGGCCGCCGCCGAGCGGGAGGCGCGCAAGGCCGCGCGGCGGGCCGAGCGAAAAGCCGAGAGAAAGATGCGCGCCGACGAGCTGGCCGCCGCCGAGGCCGAGCGAGAGGCGCGGCGGGCCGAGCGGGCCGCCTACGACGCCAAGCAGGCCAGGAAGCGCGCCGTGCTGAAGGAGCTGCGGAAGCGGGCGCGGGAAGAGGGCGCGCAAGCCGAAAGCTGAGGGCGCCGCCCCCGCCCCCGCCCGCGCCTCACCCGACGCGGCAAAGCTCGCGGGCGAACGCGTCCCAGCCGGCGCGGCCGGCGGGGGTGCGCTTGAACACGCCGACGGCCTCGAGCACGGAAACGAACACGCGGGCCACCTCGCGCTTCACGACGGGATGAAACGACCCCTCCCCGCCAGGCCCGCAAGCGAACTTAGCGGCATGGCCGGCAAGCCGCTCCAGGGCCCAGGGGGCGTGGGGCGCGGCGAGCGGGTCCGACAGCAGCCGCTCGCGCAGATCGTCGGCCGAGCGCGCATGTCCGAGCGCGCGCTGGACGGCGGGCAGCTCGCGGGCGAGGCGCGCGGGCAGCACGGCCAGGCCCATGGCCTCGATAAGGCCGATGTTCTCCCTCTTGATGTGGTGGAGATCCTCCCCGGGATGAAACACGCCCCACGGATGGGCGGCGTCGGCGCGGTTGTTGCGCAGGACGAGGTCGAGGACGTAGCCCTTTTCGGTCTTGCGCGCGATGGGGCTGACCGCGTTGTGCGCAACGCCGCCCGAGGCGGCCGCGATGCCGCACGCCTCGCACGAGAACCCGCGCCACGCCTCCATCGTCCGCGCCGCCGCTCGCTCAAGGGCGCGCCTGTCGGCTGCGGCCAGACGCACGACCGACGCCGGCCAGCGCACCGCGCCGCAGCGCACCGCAGGCTCTCCCGGCAGCTCGAAGGCACGCTCCACGGGCGCGCGCATGAGCGGGAACACGTGGCGGCCGCCCTGGAAGTGGTCGTGGGAGAGGATGGAGCCGCCCACAATGGGAAGATCGGCGTTGGAGCCTGCGAAGTAGAACGGGAACAGGTCCACGAAGTCGAGCAGGCGCCCCACGCACGCCGCGTCCACCTTCATGGGACGGTGCTCGGGCGCGAGCGCGATGCAGTGCTCGGGAAAGTACCCGTACGGCGAGAACTGCAGCCCCCACCGCTCGCCGCCCAGCTCGATGGCCGCGATGCGCAGGCCCGGCTTCGCCGGATGCCCGGGCGCGCTGGGAAAGCCCTCGTTCTCCCAGCACAGGTCGCAGCGCGGCACGCGCGCGTCGGCGGGCGGCGCGGCGGCGCGGGCCGCGGCGGCGATGTCGCGCGGGTCCTTTTCCGGCTTGGCCAGGTTGATGGAGCACTCGAGCCGGCCGTAGGGGCTTACCGCCGTCCAGCGGACGGCGCGCGCCGCGGCCGCCTCGTCCAGGTAGCCGCTCGCCACGCCCAGGTCGTGCAGGTAGCGCACGGCCCGCTCCGCGTCCTTGGCGCGCAGCGCCGCGAACGCCGAGCGCACCTCTTCGGGCGCAGGCAGGCGCTCCCCCATCAGGCGATCCTTTCCGCGCACGCGCCCTGGGGGCTCACGACCACGGGCAGGCACGCCTCGTAGCCCAAAAGCCCGTCCATCGAGCGGCGGAACTCCTCGGCCTTCGCCTGCGGCGCGAACGCCAGCACGCTGCCGCCGAAGCCGCCGCCGTGGATGCGGTACGCGCCCCGCTCCGCGCCGTCCGAGCCGCCGTCGAGCAGGTGCGCGCACAGCGCGAGCACCACCGCCGCCGGCTGGCGCCCGCCTGCGGCGTCCCCTCGCGGCGACACGTTCTGCAGAAACTGCGCCGACGACGCGCCCGACGCGCGCACAAGCCTCAGAAACGCCGCGAAGTCGCCCGCTTCGAGCGCCCGCCTCTGCGCGCGCACGCGCCGCTCCTCCTCGAAGTAGTGGATCGCCCGCAGGGCCGCGCGGTCGCCCAGCTTCGCGCGCACGTCCGCAAGCGAGCGCAAAAGCGCGGGGTACCCCACGTCCTGAAGCCGCCTTTCGCCAAGGAGCCGCGCCACGGCGAACATGTCGGCGGGAACGGCGTTGAACTCGTCGGTGTAGCGCGAGTGGTCGCACCGGCAATCCACGAGAAACGCCGCGTGCCCGCAGGACGAAAGGTCGAGCGGAAGCCGGCTCACCTGCGGCGGATCGTCCGCGAAGTCGAGCGCCACCACACCCCCGTGCGCGCTCGCCAGCTGGTCCTGCGCGCCCGACGGCTTGCCGAAGTAGGCGCCCTCCGCGCGCATGCCCTCAAGCGCGAGCGCCGTGGGGTCGAACGAGGCCCTCGGCGCAGGCTCGCAGACCGCCCGGATGACCGCCCCCACGAGCATCTCGAACGCCGCCGACGACGACACGCCCAGTCCCACGGGAATGTCCGAGCATGTGACCAGGTCAAAGCCGCGCAATCGACCGCCTGCGCGCGCGTAGGCCGCCATCATGCCCCGCACGAGCGCGCTCGACGCGCCGAACTCCGCCTCCCGCGGCCCAAGGTCGCCCAAGCGGATGCGCGCCTCGCCGAAGCCGTCCATGAGCACGCGCGCCTCGTCTGTCCCGTTGGGCGCGGCAAGCGCGCAGGCGCGCCGGTCGATGGCCGCCGAAATGGTGCATCCTCCCTGATGGTCGGTATGGTTTCCCGCCAGCTCCACGCGTCCGGGCGCGGAGGCGAGCGCAAGCGGCCCGCGCGCCTCGCCAAACCGCGCGCAAAACAGCTCGCGCAGCCTTCGCTCGGCAGCCTTCGCAACACCCCTCATGCGCCCTTTCCCTCCTCGAGCTTGCATAC
The DNA here is from genome assembly GCA_019115845.1 of Candidatus Rubneribacter avistercoris. Lineage (GTDB taxonomy): Bacteria > Actinomycetota > Coriobacteriia > Coriobacteriales > Eggerthellaceae > Rubneribacter > Rubneribacter avistercoris. Next base: position 15,595 of record DXCU01000044.1, read on the forward strand.
GCGCCGGTCATAGGTGAGCAGCCCGTTCGTCTCCTCCTCCACGTCCGAGAGCTGCGTGTACACAAACCCCGCAAGCCCTTGGCCCTCCAGCGCGCAAGCGCGATCGAGCGTCTCGCGCACGGCCCGGCGAAACGACGCGAGGTCGGCGCAGCTCTCGTAGCCATACGACGTGGGAAGCGAGCTGTGCCCAGGCAGGTGGCAGGAAAGCCCGCCGAACTCCGAGAGCAGAAACGCCCGCGCCGGGCGCGCCTTGTCGCGGTACACCTCAAGGGGTCGGAAGTAGTTGTGCACGCTGAAGAAGTCGCCGCAGCGCTGGTCGTACCACCCGCTCGTCGCGTCGATGGGCCGTAAGGGGTCCAGGCCGCGCACAAGCTTGACGGCCGCGCGCGCGTCGAACTGGCCCCATCCCTCGTTGAACAGCGACCACATCGCCACCGACGGATGGTCCCGCAGAAGCTCCACCGCACCGGCGCACGTTCGCGTCCATTCGTCGCGGAAAGCCGCGCTCCCAGCGCCCAAAGCGGCGCGATGGGACGGCGAGTCGTCGGCGAAGCGGTCCCACGAGCTGCGGAAGAGCGTCGGCTTGTAGCTTGTGCGCCACGTGCTGGGAACCGACCCGCCGCTCACCATGTCCTGGCACACGAGCATGCCCAAACGGTCGCAGTGGTAATAGAAGCGGCCGGCCTCCACCTTGAGATGCTTGCGCAGCAAATTGAAGCCGAGGCGCTTCATCGCGCGGATGTCGGAGGCCATCGCCTCGTCGGAGGGCGCGGTCATGAGGCCGTCGGGCCAGTAGCCCTGGTCGAGCACGCCGCGCACAAACAGCGGCTCTCCGTTGAGGAAGAACCGCCGCACGCCCCGCGCGTCCTCGCCCACCGACACGGTGCGAAACGCGCAGTAACTGGCCACGCGGTCGTCTCCGTACGAAAGCTCCAGGTCGTAAAGGTGAGGGTCCTCCAAACTCCACAGGCGCGGGACGCCCACCTCCACCGAGAGCGCATGCGTCCCCGCCGAGGCCATGGCCGAGGCCCGCCCCACCTCCCTGCCGCCGTCGAGCACGCGCGCGGAAAGCGGCAGCGCCGGCCCCGCGCCCTCCACCTGCACGGTCAGCACCACCCGCCCCTCGGCGGGGCGCGCCTCGGCCGCAAGCGACGCGATGCGCCGCACCCCCACCGCCTCCAGCCACACCGTCTGCCAGATGCCGCTTTGCGCCGTGTACCAGATGCCGCCGCGCGCCCGGCGCTGCTTCCCGCGCGGCTGCACGCCCGCGTCGCCGGGGTCGTACGCGCAAAGCGCAAGCTCGTTTTCCCCATCGCGCAAAGCGTCGGTCACGTCGAACGAGAACGGCAGGTAGCCGCCCACATGCTCGCCCACGCGCACGCCGTTCACCAGGCAGGAGCATGCCCAATCCACCGCCTCGAAATGCAGGAGCACCCGCTCGCCCTCGGGCGCCGCAAACGTTCGGCGGTACCAGGCAAGCTCGTCGGGGCCCACCTGCCGGCCCACGCCCGAAAGCGGCGCCTCGGGCGAGAACGGCACCCGGATGCGCTCGGAAAACTCCGCCGGCGGCCGGGCGTCGCGCCACGCATCCGCCGCGCCCTCGCAGGAGACGACGGCGAAATCCCACCACCCGTCAAGCGGCGCGAACGACGCGCGCGCGAACCGCGGGCGCGGATGGGGCGTCGCGCGCTCCTCCCCCGCCGCTATCAGCTCGCCCCATTCGGTGAGAAGCGGCCGCAGCTCCGCCTGCCCGGGGCTTCGCGGCGCGCTGGCCAGCGCACGCCTCAGATCCAGCATGGGCACCTCCTTCCTCGAAAAACGCTCACGGCCATCCTACCCGAAAAACGTCCGGCAGCGCAGCGAAAACGGCAGGATGGGGAGGAGACGGGAACATCCCCGCCAAACGTCCCCGCGCATCCCCTGGCACGCTTAGGGGCGAACGCCTATAATGGCTAGCTTGAACGAACGTCCCGCGCCACAGAAGGAACCCGCATGCTGACGAGCGATTTCGACTACGACCTGCCCCCCGAGCTCATCGCGCAAAAGCCCGCGCCCGACCGCGACGGCTGCCGCCTGCTCGTCATGGACCGCGAAACCGGCGCGCTTGAGGACCGCGTGTTCCGCGACATCGTCGAGTACCTGCGCCCGGGGGATTTGCTCGTAGCCAACGAAACGCGCGTCATGCCGGCGCGCCTCGTGGGGAAAAAGCGCGGCACGGGAGGGGCGGCCGAGGTGTTCCTGCTGCGCCAGCACGGCACGCCCACCCAGAACAGAAGCGCGCTGTGGGAGGTGCTCGTGCGCCCCGGCAAGCGCCTCAAGCCCGGAAGCGGGGCCGTGGTGGACTTCGCAGACGCCGCGGGCAACGCGGTGCTGTCGGCCGAGATCGTGGACTGGGCGCAAAACGCCCAGAAAGGCGAGCGCATAGCGCGGCTCTTTACCACGCTGCCCTCGCTCGACGAGGCGCTGCACGCGGTGGGCCGCACGCCTCTGCCGCCCTACATCAAGGAATACGCCGGCGACGAGGAACTCTACCAAACCGTGTACTCCCGCCGCGAGAGCTCGGCGGCGGCTCCCACGGCGGGGCTGCACTTCACGCCCAAGCTCATCGACCGGCTGCGCGAGAAGGGCGTGGGATGGGAGACGGTGGAGCTGGAGGTGGGCCTGGACACGTTCCGCATCGTGGACGAGGACGACCCCGAACAGCACGTCATCCACACCGAGCGCTACACCGTGGGGCAGCGCGCCGCCAACGCCGTCAACGAGACGCGCGAGCGGGGCGGGCGCGTGGTGGCCGTGGGCACGACGAGCGTGCGCAGCCTCGAGAGCGCGTGGGACGCCGAGGCGGGCGCCGTCACGGCACGCGAGGGCGAGGCCACCTCGCTCTACATCCTGCCTGGCTACGAGTTTCGCGCCGTGGACACCCTGGTCACGAACTTCCATGTGCCGCGTTCCACGCTCATGATGCTCGTCTCTGCGTTCTCCACCCGCGACAACATCATGGCCGCCTACGCCCACGCCGTGGCCGAGCGCTACCGCCTGCTCTCCTTCGGCGACGCCATGCTCATCCGTTAGACGGACCCTTCGCCCGAGAGCGCGCGATGCGCCGTGAGCGGGGCCCGCAAAGCTTGGGGCGGGCCATCGTCCTCGCAAGCCCCGCCCGCCCCAAGCTATCCGCGGGTTCCGCCCGCCACTGCGGACCCCGCCCGTTCGCCGCCCGCTCCCAGGGGCGCCCTTGCAGACCCGTCCGCTTTCAAGGCGCAAAAAAGCCCCCGCACAAGCGGGGGCTTTTCGGCATTGGCAGGAGATTCCCTACAGCTTCACCACGTTGCTCGCCTGGAGCTTACCGTTCTGACCCGTGGTGACGTCGAACTCCACCGCAGCGCCCTCGTCCAGGGTCTTGAACCCGTCCATCTTGATCTCAGAGAAATGGACGAAGAGATCCTCGCCATCGTTCTGAGAGATGAAGCCGTAGCCCTTCTCGGGATTGAACCACTTCACAGTACCTTGCGCCATTTTAAATCCTCTTTCTCCTCTTCCCGATCGCTCGGGAAGATCACGCTGTGTGCCGCATGCCCGCGGCACTCGCCCTCACCTCGAGGGCACATGACCACTATACGCCATGCGCGCGGGAAAACGTCCGGGAATCTTCGTTTCGCGGCTTTTTTACCGTTTCGTTGACCGGGACGCGGCGCGCGGCCGGCGCGCGGCCGGCGACGGCCCCTCGCCCTCCCGGAAACCTCCCGCCCGTCCCGGCGGATTCGCAGGGGCGGAGGCAGGGACATCTTTGACCCCGGTCAAGGGAATGGGAGATCGCAGCAGCGCGACCCACCCCGCGCCCGAAGCCACCGCGACAACCAGCAGGACGCCCGCAAAGCGCCCATATCCGGATCGGTCAGCGCGAACCCTCCCCCTCCGCGCGCTCCACAAGCGGGTCCGCCGCCTCCGCAGGGCCCTCGAGGCCCATGGCGGCTATCGACTCCTCGGCCCTAAGCGCCAACTCCTCGTCGGCCTCGTCCATGAGCAGGGCCAGCTCCTCGGCGCTGTCCGGAAGGTCGAAGCCGTACGACTCCGCGATGGCGCGCGCCTGCCCCTCGCGGACGTCGGCCAAAGCGCCCTCCCCCGCCTCGCGCAGGTACCCCGACGCCAGAAGCAGGCTGCGGGCGATGTATTCGGTCACGCGCGGATCGACCCCCGACACCTGCATGACGGCGGCGATGGACTCCGGCGCCAGCGACAGCAGCGCCTCGCCGTCCATGTCCACCGCGTCCCCCACGGCGTCCTCCAGCATGTCGGCCGCGCGCTTGGGGTCGCATTCGTCGGTTGCCTTCGTCCAGCTGCGCCGAATGATCTCCGCGAACTGGAGGACGATGCGCATGAGGTAGTCCTGCTCGAGCATGGGAATCCTTTCTTGTGACGAGGGCGGCGCCGTCAAGACGGCGGAAGCGGGACGCCCAGGTGGCCGTAGGCTCGCTCGGTGGCCATCCGCCCCTTCGGCGTGCGCACCATAAGCCCCTGCTGCATGAGGTAGGGCTCGTAGACGTCCTCCAGCGTGTCCGGGTCCTCAGCCAGCGCCGAGGCGAGCGTGGTCAGGCCCACGGGGCGGCCGCCGAACTGCACCGCCAAAAGCTCCAGGATGCGGTTGTCCACCGCGTCCAGCCCCAGCGCGTCAACCTCGAAGAAGCTGAGCGCCTGGGCCGCCACGTCCTCGTCTATGACGCCGTCGCCGCGCACCTGCGCCCAATCGCGCACGCGCTTGAGCAGCCTGTTGGCCAGACGCGGCGTGCCGCGGCTGCGCCGGGCTATCTCGAGCGCGCCGTCCTCGGCCGCCTCCACGCCCAGTATGGAGGCCGAGCGGCGCACGATGGCCCCCAGCTCCTCGGGCGTGTAGTACTGCAGGCGGAACACGATGCCGAAGCGGTCGCGCAAAGGCCCGGTGAGCAGGCCCGTGCGCGTCGTGGCGCCGATGAGGGTGAAGCGCGGCAGGTCGAGGCGGATGGAGCGGGCCGCGGGACCCTTCCCCACCACGATGTCCAGCGCGAAGTCCTCGAGCGCGGGATAGAGGACCTCCTCCACCATGCGGTTGAGACGATGGATCTCGTCGATGAACAGCACGTCGCCCTCTTCGAGGTTCGTGAGTATCGCGGCAAGGTCCCCAGTGCGCTCGATGGCGGGGCCGCTCGTGGTCTTGATGTTGGCCCCCAGCTCGTTGGCCACCACCGTGGCGAGCGTGGTCTTGCCCAAGCCCGGAGGGCCCGAGAACAGGATGTGGTCCACCACGTCCCCACGGGCGCGCGCGGCCTCGATGAGGATGGCCAGGGACTCCTTGACCTTGGTCTGACCCAGGTAGTCCCCCAACCGCTTCGGCCGCAGGCTGCGGTCGAGCGCAAGGTCGTCCTCCGTGAGCTCGGGCGCCACCGCGCGCGGGGCGGGGCGCTCCTGCGCGCCGCGCGCCTCGAACACCAGGCCCTCTATCTCCATGTCGTCGCGTGCCATGCCGTCCAATCCCGTTTCGTCTCCTCGCGCCGCCCGGGGCTACGCGCCCAAGCGCTTCAACGCGTATTGTAGCAGTCCGCCCTCGTCGGCGCCCTCGGGGGCGCCCTTGAGCGCCACGTCGGCCTCCGCCGAGGTGAAGCCCATGGACAGCAGCGCCTCGTGGGCGCCCTTGAGGCTCTCCGCCTGGGCGGCCGCCGGCGCGCCCTCGTCGAAAAGCCCTGCCAGCCCCTGGTCGAGCGAGCCTTTGAGCTCCAGGATGATGCGCGAGGCGGTCTTCTTCCCCACGCCGGGTATCCGTTGCACCGCAGCCACGTCCTGGGCCGCTATGGCCGCGGCCAGCCCCGAGGGCGTGAAGGCCGAAAGCGCCGCCAACGCCACCTTGGGCCCTACGCCGCTCACGCCGATGAGCTTTTCGAACAGCGCCTTCTCCTCAAGCGAGAGAAAGCCGAACAGCGACATGCCGTCCTCGCGCACCTGCAGGTAGGTGTGCACCTCCACCGCAGAGCCCGTCTCGGGCAGCTTTGAGAGGCTCGCCTGGGACATGCCCACGGCAAACCCCACGCCGCCCACGTCCACGTAGGCGGCCGTCGCCGTCTTGCCCGCCAAAACGCCTTTCAAAAACGCGATCATGCCCGCTCCTTCCTTGCAACCGCCCGCCCGGACGCGGCGCAGGAGATGCCCCGGCGCCCGGCGTCGCGCGCCTCGGCCTTCGCCACCAGATGGTCGAACCTGCTCTCGGCCTGCGCGAACCCCTCGTGGGTGGTGAAGCAGATGGCCGCGGCCAGCGCGTCGGCCGCATGGTCCGGCCGGGGGACGTCGTCTAGCGAGAGCAGCTGGCGCACCATGTACTGCACCTGCTCCTTGTCCGCCGAACCCGTGCCCACCACGGCCAGCTTGATCTGCTTGGGCGAGAACTCCCCCACGTACAAATCGTGCTCGGCGCAGGCCACAAGCGCCGCCCCGCGCGCCTGCCCGGTGGCGAACGCCGCCGTGACGTTCTGGCCGAACCACACCGTCTCGATGCCCACGCACGTTGGGCCGAACCGTCCGATGACGGCCCCCACCTGCCGGTGGATCTTCATCAGGCGGTGCTCCAGAGGCACGTCCGCGGATGTGGAGACGCACCCGTACGCCACGCACGATAGGCGCGCGCCGCTTTGGGACACGATGCCCCAGCCGGTGTTCGCCAGACCGGGGTCAATGCCGAGTATGGTGCGTTCGACGCGCGCCATCTGCCCTTTCCTCCAAGCTGCCGCCCGCTCTGCGGTCGCGCTTTTTCTTACAAACGAATGTTCGCACCTATCCTACCACAACATTCAGAGGACGACGGCGAAAACTTGGGCGAGGCCCTTTGACGGTCGCCCGGCTTGCGGCCGTCGAATCGGGCGAGCGACGGACTCCGGGCGCAAACCGGGGCCCCAATTTCCGAATTCCTTACCGCAAGGGACGACGGTAGCGCAGACGGGCTGCGCAAACGGGCAAAAGGGGCGGACGCCGGCAGTTGGCGCACCGATGCGCGCAAGACGCCGGACGCACCGGCAAGACAGGCCGCGCAGCACGACGGCCCCGGAAGCGGGCGGGCTTCCGGAGCCGTCGTCGGTCGATGAGGGGAGCTGCGCCCGTTACTCGTCGAGCGCCTCGGCTATCTCGTCGGTGATGTCCATGGTGTGGTAGACGTTCTGCAGGTCCTCCAACCCCTCCAGCTTGTCCACCAGGCGCATGACCTTCTTCGCGTCGGACACGGAGACGGAGGTGGGCGTGGTGGGCTCCATCGTGAGCTCGGCGCCCTTCACCTCAACACCCTGCTCCTCCAGACCGCGCTTCACGGCCATGAGGTCGGTGGGCGCGGTGTAGACGATCCACTCCTCGTCGGCGTCCTCGTAGTCGACGCCGCCGGCCTCGGCCACGGCCATCATGAACTCGTCCTCGTCGGCGGCGGCGCCGTTGGGGCCCACGGGGTTCTTCTTGTCGCCCGTCTCCACCTCCTTGGCCACCATGACCTGGCCCTTGCGCTCGAACATGAACGCCACGGAGCCGGAGGTGCCCAGGTTGCCGCCGTGATGGTTGAACGCCGCGCGCACGTCGGCAGCGGTGCGGTTGCGGTTGTCGGTGAGCGCCTCGCAGTAGATGGCCACGCCGCAGGGACCGTAGCCCTCATAGACCACCGTCTCGTAGCTCGCGGAGTCCTTGCCGGTGCCGAACGCCTTGTCGATGGCCACCTTGATCTTGTCCTTCGGCAGGGAGTAGCCCTTCGCCTTCTCGATGGCGGCGGCAAGCGACGCGTTGTTGTCGGGGTTGGGGTCGCCGCCCTCCTTGGCCGCCACGGTGATGTTGCGCGACAGCTTGGAGAACAAGGCCGAGCGCTTAGCGTCCTGCGCGGCCTTGCGATGCTTGGTAGTTGCCCATTTTGAGTGCCCTGACATATGAGTCCCTTCCGATATTGCTTATGCCAGCCGCCTATTCTAGCACACCGGCCGAATCCCCCGGTCGCTTTCGCACGGTTTTCAAAAACGGGCGAAAGGCGGGAAGCGGGCGGAGGGCGCATCTTCGAAGCGTGCGGGCTTCGGCGCGGCTACGGTACGCCTACGGCCTTGCCGGAAGCGGCCCGCGCGGGGCGAGGGCCCGTACAATCCCGGGAAGAGGCCGAGGCGCCTCGCGGCCCTCCCGGCCGCAAGCGCCGGCCGAACGCAACGCCGACAAGAAGGAGCATCCGCCATGAAGGGAAACCGGGAACTCGTAGACGCCCTGAACAGCCTGCTCGCAGGTGAGCTCACAGCCATCAACCAGTACATGGTGCACGCCGAGATGTGCGAGGACTGGGGATACGCCCGTTTAAGCGACAACTTCAAGAAGCGCGCCATCACCGAGATGAGGCACGCCGAGAAGCTGATCGAGCGCATCCTGTTCCTCGAGGGAACCCCCGTCGTGTCCAACCTCAACGACATCCGCATTGGAAAAGCCGTCCCCCAGCAAATCGACAACGACCACAAGCTGGAAGTGGACACGGTCAGGGACTACAACGAGGCCATCGTTTTGGCCGGCACGGTGCTCGACTACGCCACGCGCGACGTCCTCGAAGGCATACTGCGCGACGAGGACCGCCACGTCGACGAGCTTGAGGAGCTGCAAGACCAGATCGAGCAGATGACGCTTCCCACGTTCCTCTCCACGCAGAACTGACGCGCCGCCGCCCGCCCGCATCCCCCTTCCTTTCGCGAATATTGCGCAAAACCGCATAGGTTGTTCATTTTTATTAAACAACCTGTTGCATATAATCGGGAAAGCAGTTGTATCGTCGCCAAGGTGGGAAGGTGTATGGAACAAGCAAGACGGCGCCCGGGAGCATCGCCCAAGACCGTCCACGTGGGCATCGACGTGGGATCCACCACGACCAAAGCGGTCGCCCTCGATCCGAGCACGGGAGACGTGTTGTTCTCGCGCTACGCCCGCCACGGCGCGCTTCAGGCGCGAAGCGTGCTCGACGCCCTCGGGGAAGCGGCGGCGCGCCTTTCCGGCGCGCGCATGCGGGTGGCGCTGTGCGGATCGGGCGGCGGCGCCATCGCCGAGCGGCTGGGTGTGCCGTTCGTCCAAGAGGTGGTGGCGGGCGCGGCGGCCGTGCAGGAGCTGCATCCCCAGGCACGCTGCGCCATCGAGCTGGGCGGCCAGGACGCCAAGATGGTGTTCTTCCGCGAAAACGAGGCCACCGGCAAGCTTGAAGTGGCCGACATGCGCATGAACGGCAGCTGCGCGGGCGGCACGGGCGCGTTTCTGGACGAGATGGCCGCCGTGCTCAAGGTGCCCGTGGAGCGGTTCGACGCGCTGGCCGCCAAGGGCTCGACGGTCTACGACATATCGGGCCGCTGCGGCGTGTACGCCAAAACGGACATCCAGCCCCTGCTCAACCAGGGGGCGGCGCGCGAGGATCTGGCGCTCTCGGCGCTGCACGCCGTGGCCAAGCAGACGATCGGGGGGCTTGCGCAGGGCCTTTCCATCGAGGCGCCCGTCGTGTTCGAGGGCGGCCCGCTCACGTTCAACCCCACGCTCGTGCGCGTGTTCGCCGAACGGCTGGGGCTCGCAGACGGCGAGGCGCTGCTGCCCGACCGCCCCGAGGCCATCGTGGCCCGGGGAGCGGCGCTTGCGCTTTCCGGCATGTTCGCCGATAAGGACGCGACCCTCGACGCGCGCGAGGCCGCCCGTCTTCTGGAGGGGTTTCGGGACGAGGAAGCCTCCGGCCCCGCGCCGGCGCCCTTGTTCGCCACCGAGGAGGAGCGCGCGGCCTTCCGCACCCGCCACGCCCGGCCCGCCCCGCCCAACCTGGACCGGGCGGCGGCGCGGGCGCGCGAGCAGGGCGGGACGCTGCGCTGCTACCTGGGCATCGACTCAGGCAGCACCACCACCAAGCTCGCCTTGGTGGACGAGGAGGGAAAGCTTGCCCACAGCTTCTACGCGCGCAACGACGGACGGCCCCTCGACGTGGCGCGCGACGCGCTGCTGGCCATGCGCGACGCCTTCCGCACCCGCGGCGTGGAGCTGGACGTGGCCGCCTGCGGCACCACCGGCTACGGGGAGCGGCTGCTCCAGCGAGCCTTCCACGCCGACTACCACACGGTGGAGACGGTCGCCCACGCCCGCGCGGCCACGCGCTGCGTTCCCGACGCCACGTTCGTCCTCGACATAGGCGGCCAGGACATGAAGGCCATCCGGCTGGAGGACGGCGTGATCGTCGACATCGTGGTGAACGAGGCGTGCTCGAGCGGCTGCGGGTCGTTCCTTGAGAACTTCGCGGAATCGCTGGGCATCCCGGCGGAGGGCATCGCCGAGGCGGCGTTTCGCTCGAAGCGCCCGGCCGCCCTCGGCAGCCGCTGCACCGTGTTCATGAACAGCTCCATCGTAAGCGAGCAGCGCAACGGCCGCACGCCCGACGACATCATGGCGGGGCTGGCGCGCTCCATCGTGGAGAACGTGTTCACGAAGGTGGTGCGCGTGGCGAACCTGGACAGCCTGGGAAGCCGCATCGTGGTGCAGGGCGGCACGTTCGAAAACGACGCGGTCCTGCGCGCGCTTGAGCTTCACCTGGGCCGCGAGGTGGTGCGCGCGCCGCACCCGGGGCTTATGGGGGCGCTCGGCGCGGCGCTTCTGGCCAAGGAGCGCGCCGAAGAGGCGGCGGCAGCCGGTGCGGGGCGGCCCTCCTCCTTCATCGGCCTGGACGCGCTCGAGGGCTTCTCCTACGAGCGGCGCGCGAACCTGCCCTGCCCGTTTTGCCAGAACCGCTGCAGCCGCACCGTGGTCGAGTTCTCCGACGGCACCTCGTGGGTGACCGGCAACCGCTGCGAGCGCGGCGAGGTGACCGGCGACCCGAAGGACCCGGCCGTGCGAAGGTTTGCGCGCGCGGCGGCGCGACGGACGGCGCCCGACCTGTTCGCCGAGCGCGAGCGCCTGCTTCTGCGCGAGGCCCCCGTGACGCCGGTGGCACCCGCGCGCAACCTGACCATCGGCATCCCGCTTGTGCTGGCGTTCTGGGACGAGCTGCCGTTTTGGTCGGCGCTGTTCCGCGCGCTTGGCTGCGCGGTGCGCGTGTCGGGCCCTAGCACGCGCGCGCTCTACGAGCGGGGGCTGCCCTCCGTGGCCTCCGACACCGTGTGCTTCCCCGCCAAGCTGGCGCACGGACACGTGCAGAGCCTGGTGGATGCCGGGGTTGATCGTATCTTCATGCCCATCGTCACCACCACGCCCACGGAAAACCGCGCGGACACCAGCGTGTCGCGCTGCGCCGTGGTGAAAGGCTACCCCCTGGTGGTGCGCACCTCCGACAACCCCGAGGGGCGTTGCGGCGTGCCCTTCGACACGCCGCTTTTCCACTGGTACACCGAAGCCGACCGCAACCGGCAGCTCGCATCCTACCTGCAGGAGCGCTTCGGGGTGGACGCCGGGAAGGCGCAGGAGGCCATCGCGCAGGCCGACGCTGCGCAGGCGGCCTTCCGAGACGACCTGCTGGCCCTCGGCGCGAAGGCGATGGCGCAAGCGGAGCGCGACAAAACGTGGGCGGTGGTGTTGGCCTCGCGCCCCTACCACAACGACCCCCTGGTCAACCACGACCTGCCGCGGATGTTTGCCGAGCAGGGCATAGCCGTGCTGCCGCCCGACGCCGTGCCCGGCGCGAACGAGGCGGACCTCGCGCGCAGCCGCCTGGACATCGTGAACAACTTCCACGCCCGCATGCTGGGCTGCGCGCTGCTGGCCGCCGAAAGCCCCGTCCTTGAATTCGTACAGCTTGTAAGCTTCGGTTGCGGACACGACGCCTACCTTTCCGATGAGATTGCACGTCTCATGAAGGAGAGCTCCGGCAAGGTGCCGCTCATCCTCAAGGTGGACGAGAGCGACGCGACCGGCCCGCTGCGCATCCGCGTGCGCTCGTTCGTGGAGACGGTGGCTATGCGTCGTACGCGCGAGACGATCCCCGCCGTGCGCGAACTGCCCGACCCCTATCCCGTCAAATATGAGCGCGCCGACCGCAAGCGCAAGGTGGTGCTGGTGCCCAACACCTCGCACGCGTTCTGCCGGCTCATGAGCGCCGCCATGCGCAAGCAGGGCATCGCGGCCGAGCCTTTGGACGTGGGCCGCGAGGAGGCCATCGCCTTGGGCAAGAAGTACGTGCACAACGACATCTGCTTCCCCGCCCAGATGACGGTGGGCGAGGCGCTGGCCGCGCTCGAAAGCGGGCGCTACGACGACGCGGAGGTGGCCATCGGCACCGGCAAGTACGTGGGCGACTGCCGGCTGACGCACTATTGCGCGCTTTTGCGCAAGGCGCTTGACGACGCGGGGTACGCGCACGTGCCCATCATCACCAACGACGACGCCGACGACCACAACCTGCACCCCGGCTTCAAGTTCAGCCTGGCGTCGAGCATCCGCATCGCCGCGGCCCTGCCCATGATAGACGCGCTGGAGGAGCTTGTGCGCAAGATCCGCCCCTACGAGCTTGAACCCGGCAGCGCCAACGCCGCCTTCGACGCGGCGCTCGACGCGGTCATAGAGGGCATCGAGCGGAACGGGGCGCGCGGGGCGGCGCGGGGCTTCGAGCGCGCCATCGACATCATGGCGCAGGTGCGCTACGACCGCTCCCGGCCGCGCCCGCGCGTGCTCATCGTGGGCGAGTACCTGCTCAACTTCCACCCTGGCGCCAACCGCGACATCGAGGCGTACCTGGAACGCAACGGCATGGAGGTCATCGAGGCGCGCATGACCGACGTCATCCGCAAGACCTATTTTTACCAGGACGCGCAGGTGAAGGAGTTCGGCGTGGAGCGCCCCCTTGCGCAGAAGGCGTGGCTTAACGTGGCGAACCGGCTGTTCGAGGCTGCGCATGATCTGACCGACCGCATAGCGGCGGCCCACCCGCTCTACGAGCCGCCGTGCCGTCTGCCCAAGCTCGCGCAGGAAAGCGACCCCATAGTCCACCGCAGCTTCGACGCGGGCGAGGGCATCCTCATCCCCGCGGAGATCCTGCACCATGCCGCGCGCGGGTGCCGCTCCTTCGTCATCCTGCAGCCTTTCGGCTGCCTGCCCAACCACGTGGTGGGGCGCGGCATAGCGGGGCAGCTGCGCGAGCGCTACCCCGACGCGCAGATACTTGCGCTGGACTACGATCCGGACGTGAGCTTCGCCAACGTGGAGAACCGCCTGCAGATGCTCATCATGGCCGCCCGCGACGCGCAAGCGGCAGAGGAGCCGGCCGCGGGCGCCGACAGGACGGACGCGGACTTTGGCGGGACGGGCGACGGGCCTCCCAGCGCGCACGCGGCCGTGCTCAAGCGCGGCGCGGACGCGATTTCGCGCCTCGGCTGGGACGGCGAGGCGCAGCGGCGCGTGGCGTGCGCGGGGAGGGAAAGCCATGGGTAGGCCGCGCAAGGACGCGAACGCGCCCGACGCCCAGCAGCGGCTCGTCGGCGCGTTTTGGCTGCTTTTGGAGACGAACCGCATAGGCGAGCTGACCGTGAGCACGCTCTGCGCGCAGGCGGGCTGCAACCGCGGCACGTTCTACTACCACTTCGCCGACCTGGACGCCCTTGTGTGCGGGGCTATCGAGCAGGAGCTTTTGGGCCGCGACTCCTTGGCCGCCGCCGTGTTCGGCCTGCTCTCCGGCACCGGGGAGGCGCCGCTTGCCGACATGGCGGACGAGCGGCGCATGCGCAGGATGGGCCTGCTTTTGGAGCAGGGGGGCACCGATCTTGTGACGGCCAAGATCAAGGAGGTCATCCTGGGCATGTGGCACGCGGTGCTGCGCCCCGACGGATCGCCTCTGTCCGCCGACGCGCGCATCATCTTGGAGTTCGCCGCAAGCGGGATGATGGGCTTTCTGGCCCACCGCCTGTGCGCCTGCCGCGCCGGCGCGCCGGCGGAAGACCCCTCGCCTTGGCTCATGCGGCACTCCTCGGCCTTTTTGCTGGAGAACCTGTGCCGGGCCGAGGGGCTTGCCGAGGCCGACGTGCTGGCCCGCCTGGAGACGGTCGCCCGCTACTCGCAGGTCCTGCGTTCGTAGCGGGCGCGCCGCGCCGTCAGGGCCGGTGGGCCAAATCGGGGTAGATGGACATGGTCTGGAAGCGCTCGGCCATGAAGGCGTCGTCGTACCGCTCGGCGAAGTACGCGCTCACCGGCCCTTCTGCCGGCAGGCCCGCCTGGCGGTCGAACCAGCACCCGAACGCGACCACGGTCATGACGGCGTCCGCCACGAGGAAGGCGAACAAAAGGCTCGCAAGCGGGCGCCGGGCGGGCGCCGGGATGCGATCGAACAGGCGCACGACGCGCGGCAGGCCCAGCCTCATCCACGCAAGCCCCGCCGCGCCCCACACAAGCGCCATCCCCAAGCACGTGTAACCGCCCACGTTGAACGGCTGATCGGCATAGCTCCACGCCACAATGCCGAACGCGTGCTTCCAAAACCATCCCGCTGCGCACTCGAACGCCGCCCCCACCAGCGCCGACGCCGCGAAAAGGGTCACGGGCCGCGCATCGGCGAGGCGGTTGAGCGCCACGGTCATCAGCACGCCGCCCACCCCGTAGATGGGCGAGAACGGCCCCCACAAAAGCCCCGCGCGGTCCTTCCACACCCCGTCCACAGGATAGCTCACCAGCGTCTCGACCACCAGGCCCGCCACGCTGCACAGCGCGAAGATCCAAACAAGGAGGGGAAACGAAAGTTCAGCCGCGCGCGGTCGCGCCCTGCGGCCGGCCCGCGGGGGCGCGACCGCGCAGGCCCCCGCCGCCCTCCCGCAGGAGCCGACGGGTCGAAGCGATGTCCTGTCGATGCGTTTCACCATGCCCCCATGATGCCACAACGAGGCGCGCTCCGCCGAGAAAAACGCCTGCACTCTGGGTTTTCGTTGACAAGCCGTCTCCTTGCGCCGCACAATGGGGAAAGCTTGACGGAACCGCGGCGCGCTCCGGGAGGCGCGCCGCCACTGCGATAGGAGGCCCCATGCGCCGAATCTGCTGCCTGAACAACATCTCGCCTTTGGGCACCGAGCTTCTGACCGACGACTACCAGCTGACCGACGACCTCTCCCAGGCCACCGGCGTTTTGGTGCGCAGCGCCGCGATGCACGACCTGGAATTTCCGCCCGACCTTCTGGCCGTCGCGCGCGCGGGCGCGGGCGTGAACAACATCCCGCTCGAGCGCTGCGCCGAAGAGGGCATCGTGGTGTTCAACACCCCCGGGGCCAACGCCAACGCCGTGAAGGAGCTGGTGCTGTGCGGCATGCTGCTGGCCAGCCGCGGCATTGTGGACGGCATCGCATGGTGCCGCGACAACGCCGGCGACGAGAACATCGGCAAGGCGGCCGAGAAAGCCAAGAAGGCGTTCGCCGGACGCGAGGTCAAGGGCAAGAGGCTTGGCGTCATCGGGCTGGGGGCCATCGGCGCGCTTGTGGCGAACGCGGCGGTTGACCTGGGGATGGAGGTGTACGGTTACGACCCGTACGTGTCGGTGGGCGCAGCCTGGCGCATCTCCAGCTCCGTGCGCCACGTGACGAATTTGGACGAGGTGCTAAGCTCCTGCGACTACCTGACCATCCACGTGCCCGCCATGGACTCCACGAAGGGCATGATAGACGCGCGCGCCTGCTCGCTCATGAAGGACGGGGCCGTGTTCCTCAACTTCTCGCGCGACTCGCTGGTGGACGACGCGGCCATGACCGAGGCGCTGGCCTCGGGCAAGGTGGCCGCCTACGTCACCGACTTCGCCAACCCCGCCGTCATGCGCATGGAGCGCGCCATCGTGCTGCCGCATTTGGGCGCATCCACGGCCGAGGCCGAGGACAACTGCGCGGTGATGGCCACGCGTCAGATGATGGACTACCTTGACAACGGCAACATCGCCAACTCCGTGAACTACCCCGCCTGCGACATGGGCCCGGTGCCCGAGGGCGCGCGCCGCGTGGCCGTGCTGCACGCCAACGTGCCCAACGCGCTTGCGCGCATCACCAACGTGTTCGGCGACGCGGGCGTGAACATCGAGAACCT
Organism: Candidatus Rubneribacter avistercoris; assembly: GCA_019115845.1. Taxonomy (GTDB): domain Bacteria; phylum Actinomycetota; class Coriobacteriia; order Coriobacteriales; family Eggerthellaceae; genus Rubneribacter; species Rubneribacter avistercoris. The sequence goes on from DXCU01000044.1 coordinate 31,609, forward strand.
GACGAACAAGGCCAAGGGCGACAACGCCTACACGATGCTCGATCTCAACGCCAACGCGCCGGGATACCCCGACGACGCGCTTGAGAAGCTCGCCGCCATCGAAGGCGTGCGCCGCGTGCGCGTGGTGCGGTAGCACAAGCGGCTACCCGCCGATCGGATGAAAGCACTGGGGCCCGCTCGCCGTTGCTGGCGAGCGGGCCCCTTCGTTTGCAACGGAGTTGTATGCGCTACGACAGTCTCTGCTTCTCCTCTGCCCTGATCGAACGCGCATCGTCGACAGTCACCGAATTCGGGAACATGCCGAACAGCGATTTCATCTCTGCTTCCTTATTGTTCTGCCGAGCCGCGGTTTCGTCAGCGGAACGCGCCGGATGCAGCACGCGCAGGGCAGCAGGATCAATGGCGACATCGAAGGAGCGGGCCTCTATGCGCTCGCCGTCGGTTTGGGCGGGAGGGGCCTCGTCGAACTCAACGTGAAGCGTGCGGAAGCGGCGCAGCTCGATCTGCGGGAAGCCCGTGTGTTTGCCCGACTTCGCGCGCAGGAAAATGTAGGCGGCCCGCGCCGCGCCGACGGGCGGGTGCGCGATGCACGCGTCAAGCTCGCCGTCGTCCAGGCGCGCGTCCGGGCAGATCTTGAACCCGCTCCCGTAGTAGGGACCCACCTGCGCCGCGAACGTGATGGACCGGCCGCGCACCGGCTCGCCACCGTCGAAGGATGCCGTGTAGGCGCGCGCGTCCAGGTGGTGGAGCAGCTGGTCGAACCCCGAGGCCATGTACAGGGCCGCGCCGCTTCGGCCCGTGCGCTCCCGCCGCTTCATCGTGTCGAGCGCGATGGCCGCGTCCAGCCCGAACGACAGCGTCTCCACGAACCATCGGCCGTTCACGCGCCCGACGTCCACCGGACGCGCCTCGGACTCCAGCAGCCGCGCGCAGGCCGCCTCAACCTCGAACGGCATGCCCAGCGAGCGCGCGTAGTCATTGCCAGAGCCTGCGGGAACCACGCCGAACGCCGGACGGCGGTCGGCCGGGCGGCGCATCAGCCCATTGGCCACTTCATGCACCACGCCGTCTCCCCCAACGGCCACCACGGCCGCGCAGCCCTCCGCGCGCTCGGCTATCTCGGAGGCGTGCCGCGGGCCGAGCGTCTTCGCCACCACCACGGCGTCCTCCCCCAGCCGCGCGCGCAGCAGGGCCGCCGCTCGATCCGCCGCCTTCGCGCCGCGCCCGCTTTGCGCGGCCGGGTTCGCGATGACCAAGACCTTGCCGCCGCCCGCAAGCGCGCCCGCTTCCTGCGCCATGGCGCCCGCCTCCTTCCGCGTCCCGCTTTCGTGCCCGCATCCAGTATAGCGGACGCGGGGACGAGGCGCCCGCCGTGCGCAGGGACTTGCGCATGAGCCGGCCCAAACCGAGCGCGGCATGCATCCAAGCCCTTCCTCCGCAACGTCGGGCCGACGGCAGACAGGGATCGCCCCTTCTAAGCCGCCGTTGGCACAGGTCCTGCACCCGCCTCTCCGCTAAACCAGCGTCGACGCGGACCCCTCCGGAGGTGGCTCGGCGAGGGCCCCCGGTGGCAGAGGGCGGCGGCTCGGCGAGGACCGAACGAGACCCGCCGAACCGCCTTAGTGCCGACGCTCGGTCGAGCCGGGATCGTCGAAGCTGCTTCCGTCCTCGGCCAATCGCGATCTCTACGAAACAGCCCGAACCCCCTCGATCTCTCCCGCCGCAAGGCCGCGTGCGGCGTCCCATGCCTCGGGGTCGCCGTCGTCCGCCATGCCGCGGTATTCGGCGGTCCGCCTGCGCGCGGACACGACGCGCACCACCTCGCCGACGACGGCGAAGACGACCACGCCCACGAGCATGGGGATCTTCGACAGCTCCTCCTCCGAGCCGTTGAGCGGCACCACAGTGGCGATCATCGCCAGCACGAGCATCGCCACGGGAACCCACGCCGCCACGGTGGCGAACGCCTTGCCACCCGGCACGCGGAAGATGCGCTTCGCATCCGGATCGACCTCGCGCAGCTTGAGGAACGCGGGGAACATCGGGATGTAGCAGATGAGCAAGAACACGATGTTCATGGAGAAGAAGATCCAGAAAAACCCGTCCAGCCCCACGGCCGACATGACAGGCGACACCAGCACGAGGACGCTCGCGATGACGCCGTTGATGACGGCCGCGCCCGTGGGCACGCCGTTTTTGCTCATACGGGCGAAGGCTCGCGGCAGATTGGCCTTCTCGGCCGAATGCGCCGCCACGTAGTTCACGCCGAACGACCAGCTGATCATGTTGCTGAACAGCGTAATGAGGAACACCACGGCGATGATGACGAACAACAGGCTGCCGTTGCCTGCCATGATGGCCACGGCGTCCATGATGCCCGAATCGAGCGAGATCTCGCTGGCCGGGATGGCCGCGCCGATGCCGAACGAGCTGAACAGGTAGATGGCCGCAATGGTCAGGCCGCCTGCGATGATGGCCGTGGGAATCTGCCTCTTGGGGTTTTCCATGTCGCCGGCGAACACGGCTATGGCCTCGAAGCCCATGAAGTTGAACAGGATGATGGACAGGTACGTGAGCGCGCTCGCGTCGAACGAGGGCAAAAACGTGGCCGGCGACATGTCGCCCGCAAATCCGCTCGTCATCGCATGGTAGATGCCCAGCCCGCCCACGGCCACGGCGATGAGCACTTTGAGCACGGCGCCGCCGTTCAAGATCCACGCGGAATCGGACACCTTCGAGAAGCTCATGAGCACGACGATCCACACGAAGGCCAGCTCGATGGCCACCTGCGCGCCCACCCCCAGCTCGACGCCGCTCAAAAGCGCGATCGTCTCGGGGAACAAAAAGGCCAGCGACGCCATCCACAGCGGGAAGTTGATCCAGTAGTACCAGCTCACGCGGCTGCCCCATTTGTCGCCGAACGCGCGCCGCACCCAATCGGCGATACCGCCCGCATCGTCGGCGTACGTGGTGCCCAGCTCGCACACGATAAGCCCGTAGGGCAAAAGGAACGTGATGATGAGGAAGATCCACCAGAAGAACTGGGGATTGCCGATGGCGGCGGCGGGAGCCGCGGCCTCGGCCACGAACACGACGCAGATCACGGTGAGGATGGCGTCGATCATGCGGAACTTTTTCTGTTTGGCCATAAGACCATCCCCTTTCAGGGGTACGGCCCCGAGGCCGCGCCGGCGAAAGGCGCGGGCCCGGCCTCGGGGCGGTTGTCAGAGGAGCATCTCAGGAGGGATCGGCCCCTCCCGAGGCTCAGGACAGGACCTTGGCGAGCGCCGCGCCCGGGCAGCGCCGTCGATCGGAAACGGTCGCAGGGCAGCTCGACGATCTTCGCAAAGCCTTGGAATTGCGCGGAAACAAGGCGCTCGCCCCCGCGTGGTGCCGAACGGCCCCAACGGCCGTTGGGCCGTCGGAGCAGGCCGGCGCAACAGGCTACCCGGCGATCTTGCCGAGCACCGCCCTCATGCGTTCCTCGGCCGCGTCGGCCGCGGCGGCGTCGAGCCTCCTGCCCGCCTCGTGCCGCAGGAGCAGGTAGGCCAGTATCGCGCGGATGGAGTGCTTGCGGTTGTCGGCCTCGTCCCAGCACAGGCTCCGCTCGGGATGGTCTATGACCTCGTCGGTCACCTCCTCGCCGCGGGTGGCCGGCAGGCAGTGCATGAACCTGGAGGCGGGGCCGGCGAAGTCCATGAGGTCCATGGTCACCTGGTACTTAGGGTAGAAGACGTCCAGGTAGCTTGAGCCCTCCTCCTCCGCGTCGTAGAGGCCGTACCACACGTCGGTGTAGACGAAGTCCGCGCCCCTGACGCACTCGACGTCGTCGGAGACGGCGATGGCGCCGCCGCTCTCCTCGCAGTTCTTAAGGCCGATGGCCAGAAGGTCCACGTCGGTGTCCACCTGCAGGCCGCCATCGGTGATCTGGTGGCCCTTGGGCCCGAACTGCACGAAGTCCATGCCCATCTTCGAGGCGACGAACATGAGCGACGCGCACACCTGCGTCGCGTCGCCGACGAAGGCCACCTTGCAGTCCTCGATGGACTTGCCCTCGGGCAGGTTCTCGACCATGGTCATGAGGTCGCCCAGCTCCTGGGTGGGGTGGTTGAACTCGCTCATGCCGTTGACGACGGGGGCGGGGCTGTGCCTGGCCAGGCTCACCACGTCCGCGTGGCGGTTCACGCGGGCCATGAGGATGTCGAGCATCGTGCCCATGACGCGCGCGGTGTCCTCGATGGACTCGTGCCCGCCCAGCTGGATGGTGCCCGGGCCGAAGAACTCGGCGTGGCCGCCCAGGTCGGCCATGGCCGTCTCGAAGGCGACGCGGGTGCGGGTGGACACCTGCTGGAAGATCATGCCGAGCGACCTGCCCTCGAGCAGGCGCGGGTAGCGCCCGCCCTCCTTGATCATCGCCTTCATGGAGCGGGCCAGCTCCACCATGTCGAGCAGCTCCTCCTT
>DXCU01000045.1 GCA_019115845.1 Candidatus Rubneribacter avistercoris
GGCCCCTCCAAGCGACTCTGCGGCCGCCGCGGCAACTCTTGCCGAGGCGCCCCGGAAGGGCGCGGCGCAGAGCCAGGCGCGCCACGAGGCGGCCTCTTCTTCGCGATCAAGGGCGGCGCAGGCCGCCCCGGCCGCCCATCCGGCCAGGGCCGCGGGGGCCGTGCGCAGAAGCCACGGGCGCGCTTCGCGCAGCGCTCTTGAGGCTTCCTCAAGGCACGCGGACGGATCCCCCTCGGCGAGCGACCCGGCCGCCCTGCGGGCGGAAGCCCTAAGCGCGAGCCAGTCGCAGACCGGGCGGGCGGCCGCAAAGGCGCAGGCGCAGAGCGCGGAGAGCCCGAGGAGCGCCCAGCTGGCCAGGGAGTTGACGGAGAAGGCCCCAACCGCGAAGGCGGCCGAGAGCGCCGCGAGCGCGGCCCGAGGCCCCGGGCGCCGCAGGCGGGCGGCCGGGGGCGTGCGCGGCCCGGACCCGCTAGCGCCCCTCATCGCCGCCCCCCCTCCGCCATCCCATCGAGCCTCGCCCTCGCCTCCCGGCCCGCCTTCAGGAAAGGGCCGTTCTCGGCAGCGAAACGCAGGGACCGGAGTTCCCCGGCTCGATCGCCGAGGTTCCTGAGGGCGGACGACTCGACGAGGGCGGCGTTCACCCTGACCCTCATGGGGAGGTGCATCGAAGTTCTGACGGCGCCCCACCCCTCAGCGGCCCTCGAGGCGTCGCCCTCCAAGACCGACAGCATCAGGGCCCTGTCCCTCTCGACCGCGGCCAGCCTCTCCCCGGGGACGGAGCGCCCCTCCCGAAGCCCGCCTTCGCCCCAAGACCGGTCCAGAAGCTCGACCGCCCGCTCAAAGCCGAGAACCTGCGCGACCGCAGGGTAGGCGGCGAGCGCCGCGGCGGCCCTTTCGGAGGGGTCCCGGAAGGCGCCCGCCGCATCGACGGCGGCGGCGACGGCCTCCCGAGCCTCGCCCTCCAGCCCCGAGTCGTCGAGGGCCATGCCCCAGCGCGAGAAAAGCCAAACGCCCCAGACGCCCCGGACCTCGCCGTTGCGCCGCTTGACGCCCCGGACGCCCTCCAGGAACCTCCCCGGCAGGCAACCCTCGTCGTACTCGCGGGCCAAAGCCTCCAAATGCCGAAGGAAGGCCCGGTCGACGACGGCTCGGGCAAAGAAGGTCGAGGCAAAGGCCAGCGAGGCCAAGACGGCGAAGCCCCACCAGGTTTTAGGCACCCCGCCTCCCGCGGCCACCGACACCAGGAACGCGAGAAAAAAGAAGGCGAGCAGGAGAACCGCGTAGAACAGCATCGAGTATCCCCGAGACTTGGCTATCATTTCGAATCTACCTCAATTCGCACGCGGAGCCGTCGGCTCCCTTGAGCGCCAACGCGGGGAGGGCCGGGCGCCGCAGGAGGGCGGAGACACCCTTGCGCGCCGCCCCCGTCACGATGCGCCCCCCGCGCGTCGCATTCGCCGCCATCCGGCCCGGGAGCGCGCTCATGCGCGCCATGGCCGGCTCGAGGGGCGCGCCGGCCCCTTCGCGCAGCGGCCCTCCGACGCTCTCGCCCATCTTCCGTCCCATCCCCCGCCGCCCCGGCGCTACCACAGCGCCGGGAACCCCGATATCGGGGAGTTCACGAAGCCCTCCAGGGTGCCGTCGGAGCGCAGGGCGAGGAAGCCGGGGTCGGAGGCCCACACGCACACGGCGTCGCGCCAGCCCGAGGTGTCGAAGGCCCCCTCCCGGTAGGATCCGTTCCTCCCGGCGAACAGCACCCGCCCGTCGGAGGTGAGGCCGAGCAGGTAGGAGTTGCACGCGTCGATGTAGGCCACGTCGCGCCAGCCCTCTATCTCGGCGAGGCTCTCCACGTCGTAGCCGTCGCGGGGCGGCAGCTCGACGACCGTCCCGTCGTAGTTGCGAAACGCGCCTCCCGACGACGAGGCGGGGTCCCCCGTGAACAGCACCGTGCCGTCGGCGCGCAGGCCCGCCGCCAGGCCGCGCTCGCCGGCCGCGGCCACCTGCACCACCCCCTCCCAGCCCGCCACCTGCGCGGCGATCTCCTCGGAGTAGCCGAGGCTGTACACCGTCCCGTCGGCGCGCAGGGCGAGGACCCAGCCCCTCGAGTAGTCGAGCTGCACGACGTCGGTCCAGCCCGAGACGGCCCGCCGGGCCTCCTCGTCGGTGCACAGCACCCGCCCGTCAACGGTGCGGGCGTACATGAGCTCGGAGGTCGGGGTCGGGACGAGCTCGGCCACGCCCTCCCAGCCCCCCACGTCGAGGCGGCCCCCCTCCGCGTTTTCCGCGGCGGCCGAGACCGTCCCGTCGGCGTGCAGCCCGTACACCCCGTCGTTGCTGCAGGCGATCTGGACCACGTCGGACCAGCCGGCCGCCTCCGGCGCCCACCCCTCGTCGCACTCGTCCGCCGCCACCGCCACGGTGCCGTCGGAGCGCAGGCCGAACACCGTCCACGACGACGAGGCGGCCACCTGCGCGATGCCCTCCCACTCCAGCACGCGCCGCGCCGTGCCCTCTGAGATGTCGCCGGGGTGGCAGTAGACCCTCCCGGAGTCGGAGAGGGCGAGGATCGAGTTCGGACGCAGGGAGACGCTGCCCTCCCTGGCCCGGGCCTCCTCCCTCTTCGCCGCCAGCTCCTCGGGGGAGGCGGGCGAGCACGACGGGAGGACCAGGAGCAGCGCGAGGGCCGCCGCGAGAAATCCGAGGAAGGCCCCGGCAACGGACGTCCTAGCCCCTATCATAGACGGTCACCGTCCCATCCGCGTTCAGGCGCGCGTCGACTCCCTCGGAGCCGCTCGACTCGTCGCGCTTTCCGATCAGGTCCTTCTCCAAGCTTTTCGAGGCCTCTTCCCTCAGCTCGTTCATGCTGGAAGCCTCGACAGCCTGGAAGGCGAAGCACGCCGCAGCCGAGAAGTCGAGGGCGCTCGGCATGGGGGGACTGCCCGTGACGGATTTGGTCACGAGCATTTCGGCCGCCGCGCCGCCCAAGTCCACCGTATCCCGGAAGTAGTCGGTGATCTGCGCGTCGAGGTCGGGGTTCTGCCCCGACGAGTCGGAGAACACGTCGGCCTCGGCGAAATCGCTGTAAGTCTGTTTTGCCGAATTGCCGGGCCGCGACACGACGAAGCGCAGATCCCGGTCGGTCTCGAAGTAGCTGCTGGACGCGCCCAAGGCGTACGTCCTCCCGGAGGCGCAGTTGTCGAAGTAGGTCTCTATCGACTGTCCGTCGCCCGAAAAGCGCAGGCTAACACCCTTCTCCGGCGCTCCAACGGAAAGGCCGCCTACGATATCCTCCGCGACGCGATATACCGACGAGGCGTTGTAGACCACCCCGTCAAGCCAAAGCGACAAAGTCCTCCGCTCGGCGCTGGCGCCCTCCCCGCAAGACGACGAGACCCGCTTCGCGAGGATCCCGAAATTGGGGCTGAGGTCCGATCGTATCGCGTACTTGCCCTCGGGCATCCAGAAGGAAAGGGACGCGTCAACCTCGTCCAGCCCGTAGCACGCTTCGAGGAACTGCGCAAGCACAGCGAGCTTGCCCTCGTCGGGAGCGTCCCCAGCGGCCACCGCCTCTCCCATGATTGCCTCTAGCGCAGAGGCGAGCGCTGCCATCTCCGAGGGACTCACCAGCCCCGGCGGCCTCAACATGAGCTCCCTCACAAGATCGACGTTGAGAACGCCGTCCGAGTAGAGGGAGGCAACCCCGCCGACGACGAGGCCCGGCGCCGCCTGCGGTGCAGCGGACGGAGCTGAGAGGGCGGCTAGAAGGCTGGACAGGCCCGCCTCGAAGTCGGACAGGCGGGACGAGGCGTCCTCCGCCCTTGACCGCCTTTCGCCCAAGATGGCCCAAAGCGAGCCTTCGTCAAGATCGCACGAAGTTGTCTCGAGGATCACCCCCGACACGGCGGAGGAGACGCCGCGTCCGATGGCGTCAAGGTCGTCGACGGCAAACCCCGCATACTGACGAGCGACATCGGCGCTCCAGGAGCTGTAGCGCAACCTGGGCGGCTCGGGCGCGGCGCCGCCTAGGGCCGAAGCCGCTCCGGATGCCCTCCCAAGCAGCGGCCGCGCCTCCGAGGCCGCCTCTCCGAGGGTTTTTGCGACCTTCCCCAGCGCCTCGCAGCCCGGGCCGAAGGAGTCAGACAGTATGTAGGCGCTCTCCCTCTGGAAAGCGAGGTAGCCTTCGGAGCTCCACCCTTGCGCAAGACCCAGCGAGCACTTCGCAAGCGTGTCCTTTTCGCTGGAGAACGCATCGCGGGCAGCTCCATAGGCGCAGGCGGCCCGCTCCAAGGCCGACACGTCGAGATCTATTTCCATGATCAATCTCCTAATACGATCAACGACGAAGCTTACTGGCGCGGCTGCGGACGCCCACCGGCGAGCAACCTCTCCCTGGCGGCCTCCTCGACTCTTGCAATGTAGGCCCTCTGCTGAATCCCGAGGCTCGCAGCCTCATCCTGCAGAAAGGCGATAGTGGAGTTCAGCGAGGATATGGCCGAGTCGAACCAATCCCGCACCGGATTCGAAAACGAAGATGCATCGCCTTCCGTGCCAAAGCACTCATTGAGTTGGGACTGGATTATGGAGACGTTTCCTTGGAGCGAATCCGCGCAACGTTTCGTCGATTCCAGCGAGGATCTGACAGCCTCGCATTTGCCGATGTCCCTTCTCGTTGCTGCAAGCTTGTAATCGTACGGCGTCCACATGCGGCTCCTACCTCCCTGCTCCATCCACGATGCGGGCAGCGGCCGCATCTGCTTCCCCGTATCGAGTGGCAGAGGTTCTGATGTTTCCCGCTTCCAGCTCGGCCATCTCAAGCATTTGAAGGCAGTAGGCGTATGCGACCCCCTTCATCTCCTCGTACTGTTGGGATCCGTTCCCTTTCCACGCTTCAGCGAGGCCGTCAGCCTCCGGCTTGAGAGTTGCCCACGCCTCCCTCATCTGTCGAGCGGATCCCTCAAAAGACGAGGCTGCGGCCAGCATGGCCCCTTCGTTTGAAAAAATGCTTCCGCCACCCATGCTACTCACCATCCTCTCCGTAATCAGCAACCGTTTTCACCAACCGCGACGTCCCTTTGAACGAAAAGACGGAAAAGCCCTCTTCATGGGCTTCCATGAATGCAGGCGTCACCCTGCCGGGCTTCAGGACGGCTTGGTTCGAGATGCCCGCCCCAATCCATAAGCCGTTCCCGTTGCCTGCGAGCTTCTTGTACCAACCGGAAATTGAGCTCCCGCTGAGATTTTGGGGCTCATCGCAGAACAGGGCAAACGGAACGTCTTTAACACCCACCCGGTCGAAGAACCTGTCGAAGACGCCCCTGGCGTCTTGGGACATTCTTTCTCGAACCTCCGAGAGACCAACGATGATGAAAAGACGCTCGGAAGGGAAGAGGCCCGCATCCAGACCCCGTGCGAAGCGGTCCATGTCGCTCTCCCTCCTCACGGTCTCATACCCGACATTGGGCAGCAACCCGAACGGATCGAGAACCAGGACATCGAAACGGGCTTTGCCAAGAATGCGACAGAGGCCCGACAGGAACGACACAGCCTTGTCGATGTCGTTCGAAAGAACACCGTAACTTCTGCTTTTCAGGAAATCAAAGAAAACGGGTTCTATAGTGTCTTTGTCTATGGCAAAGGGGACGCGACGCAAATCCGCCACGTCCAGATCGAACGCCTCGGAGGTCACTCGGTCAGGGAGGACGGGAATGCCGTCGGCCTTCCCGGCATACGACGCTTTCATGGATTCGCAAAGGTCGCAAATGGCTTGGTACTCGCCCTCGTCCCCGTCGGCAACGCATGCCCCCTGGAACGTGAGCAGATCCTCCCCCACCTTGACAAGGCCCCGCGCCCTCCCCTTCGGAGGAACCGCGCCCCGCAGCGACCCGAGCACGCCCAGGTACTCGTCGGGCGAGGCCATCTCGAGCGCGAGCCTCTGCTTGAAGTTGGGCAGCACCCGGTAGGGAACCCCGTTGGCGCGGGCGGCGGTCACGAGGAACCAGATGCCGCAGCGCGCGCCGTCGCGCGAGAGCTCCGTCAGGGCCGGCATGCAGGGCTCGAAGATCTCGCAGAACCGCTCGAAGCCCTCCACCACCACGAGGATGGAGGGCATCCTCTCGCCGGTGGCCTCGAGCAGGGCGAGCCTGTCGCCGCCGAACCTGCCCAGCCTGCGCCGGCGCGAGGAGGCCTCCTCGCGCAGCATCTTGAACAGGTTGGCCGCCTTCTCCGCATCCCCTGAGAGCACCACGTCCCCCACCTGGGGCGCGCCGCGGAAGGCGCCGAGCGCCTCGGAGCCGAGGTCCACTATGTAGACGTTGAGGTCCTCCGGGCCGTGCGCCTCCAGGAGCGAGCAGAAGGCCGCCGAGGCCACCTGCTCGGCCCCGCTGCCCGCGCTGCCGTACACCACCGCGTTGCCCTCGGCGGAAAGCGGCAGGGCGAGCAGGCGCTTGGCCTGGTTGGCGGGGTCGTCCAGCTCGCCGACGGCGGCCTCCAGCGCGAAGGGGGCGGCCGCCATGCGCCCGAAGTCCTCCGCGTAGCGCGCCTTGAGGTCGGAGAGCGGCAGGCGATCGGGCAGCGGGTCGAGCCAGAGCCTGCGGGCGGAAAGCCCCTCCTCCTCCGCGCACTCCGCCAGGTGCGCGAGCACGGCCGCGAGCTGCGGGGCGGGCCTGGCGCCGGGGGCGGCGGCGCCCGGGCGGGCCGGGCGGGCCGACGCGAGCGCGCGGCCCGTGCCCGAGACGAGCTCCACCGAGCCGTCGGCCGCCGGCGCGAAGGCGTCGGCCGGCTCGTAGGGCGCGCCCGCCCAGGCGGCCTGGCCCGAGGAGAACTGCTCGCTGTAGCCCACGAGCATGAAGAACCTGCCCGCCCGGGACAGCGCCGCGGCGTCGGGGCGGCGGATCATCTCCTTGGAGTCGGCCGCGTCGGCCACCTTGAGGCACACCTTGAACTTGGAGTTCGACCGTATCTGGTCGCTCACCACCCCGCTGGGCTTCTGGGTGGCCAGCACCAGGTGAACCCCGAGGGAGCGCCCGATGCGCGCGGCGCTCACCAGCTCCTCCATGAACCCCGGCTCCTGCTGCTTGAGCTCGGCGAACTCGTCGGCCACCACGAACAGGTGCGGGCAGGGCTCGCCCGCCCTGCCCTCGCGGAAAAGCTCCAGGTAGCGGTAGATGTCCACGGTGCCGCCGCCGGCCGCGGGCCTCGCGGCGTTGAACAGCGCCTGGCGGCGGCGCAGCTCGCTTCTCAGCGAGGCGAGCGAGCGGGCGACGGCCGCGCCGTCGAGGTTGGTCACCGTGCCGGCCAGGTGCGGCAGGCGCGGGCCCGACGAGCCGTCGAAGGCCCCGGCCAGGCCGCCTCCCTTGTAGTCGATGAGCACGAAGGCCGCCTCCTCGGGGGAGTACTCCACGCACATGGACAGCACCCACGCGACGAGGAACTCCGACTTGCCGCTGCCCGTGGTGCCGGCCACCAGGCCGTGCGGGCCGTGGAAGCGCTCGTGGAGGTTCAGGAGGAACGGCTCGCCCGACGGGCCCGCGCCCACGCGGGCGGCCAGCGTCTCGGAGGCCTTCGCCTCGGCCCAGCGGGCGCGCACGCCCAGCTGCCCCACGCTGCCCGCCTCGTACATCTCCAGAAAGCCCAGGGAGTCGGGCAGGGCGTCGCGCGCGGAGGCCACGTCCAGGCGCACGGAGTCGAGCGCGCGGCAGAGCGCCTCGCACTCCCGCAGGCCGGCGAACGCGTCGGGGCGGAACGCCAGCCCCTCCCCGCCCGCGTCGTCCCTCGAGCGGACGGCCCCCCGCTCCCAACCGACCTCCACGATGGCCGCGCACTGCTTGGGCAGGTCCCTCCGCTCCTCGGCCACGCACACCACGGTGAAGCCGGGGGCCGGGCGGCGCGCCAGCGCCCCGACGAGCTCGCCCCCGGCGAGGCGCTTCGAGGCGCACACCACCACGTAGCAGGGCAGCGCCGCCCCGCCCCTCCCCTGCGCCTGCCCCCGCCGCGCCTCGGCGACGCGGCCGAGGGAAAGCCCCAGCTCGGTCGCCTCCTCGGGCGTGGAAGCCGCGTAGCGCTCGGCGCGGTCGTCGCTGAAGGCGTGCGGGAGGGCGCGGGCCCACGCCCACTCGCCGGCGTCCGGCGCGTCCGAGAGCACGGCGATCTTCACGTCCTCGTAGGAGTGCAGGCAGGCGACCTGCGCCACCAGGCCGAAGACCAGGGAGCGCGCCGCGTCGGGCGGGCCGGCGACGCCCACCACGGGGTTGGCCGCGAGCGGCACCGACACGGGCGCGTCGCGCACCTCCTTGGGCTCGCGGGCCAGCCGCAGCACCGCCTCGGACAGGTCGTCCCTCTCCACGCTGAAGCGCTCGTCGGGGTAGCGGACGTCGGCCGCGAGCGGCACCGTGCCCGTGCCCACGCGCACCTCCAGGAAGTCGTCGTGGGCGGGCGTGCGGTCCATCAGGCGCGGGTCGCGCTCGAAGGCGCGCCGCAGGCACTCCCCCACCGTCACGCGGTTCTCCTCGAGCACCTCCCTCTGGCGGGCGGCCTCGTCGCGCAGGCGCGCCCGCACGCGGTCGAGGTAGGCCGCGTACGCCTGGCGGCGCGCCGCCTCGGCGCGCAGGACCTTCTTCTTTTCGAAGCGCCTCGACAGGACGGGCCACAGCACGCTGCCCAGCACGAGGGACGCGGCCATCGCGAGCATCGGGGCGGCGGAGAGCAGCGATCCTCCCGACTCCTGCATGCGCACGAGCATGGCGGCGCCCGAGAACACGGCCGCCAGGCCCATCGCCATGGAAGGGCCCACCTTCATCGCCACCGGCGCGTCGTCGGGCCTCTGGGGCGCGGGCGGCGGGTCGACCGAGAGCGCCCGGCGCACGACGTCGCGCTTGAACCGGGGCGCCGGGTAGAAGCACTCGGCGTCCTCCCCGTCGTCGGGCGGGCCGGGCTCGGCCCGCCCGGGGGGAGGCGGCTCGAAGCGCACGAGGTTCGGGCCGTCCGCGAGCTCGACCGAGTCGGCGGGGTCGTTGAAGCTCAGGAACCTGTGCCCGAACGTCACCACGAGGCCGAGGACCTCCACCACGTCGCCGGGCCCGACCGGGACGGGCTCGCCGGCGGGAAGGCGCCTTCCGTTCACGAACGTGCCGTTCGCGGACGAGAGGTCGACGACGGAGAACGCGTCGCGCTCGTAGTCGATGCGCGCGTGGCGCGACGACACGAAGCGCGAGGGGTAGCGCAGCGCGTTTCCGGCGCCGCTTCCGATGGTGACGGCGTCGTCGCGCGCGAGGCCCACGATCCGGTACGTCCTGTCGCCGCGGCAGAAGGGCCGCACCACGAGGGCCGCCGCGCCGTCCGCGCCCCCGACCCGGTACACCGCCTCCCTGCCCGGGTCGATCCGGGCGCGGTCGAGGCGGGAGCCCTCCTCGTCGGCGAGCCAGAGGCCCCGCCTCGGCGAGAGCGCCCACGCGCCGTCCTCGGCCTCCGCGAGCGCCCAGCGCCGCGCGCCGGGGGCGTCGGAGTCGGCCACCCAGCGCATGCCGCTCGGCTCCTCGGGCAGGGGGAGCGTGTTGATCCCCTCGTCTGTTATGAGCGTGATCAGCATTCCGCCGCCTTTCGTCGCATGCGGGCGCGCCCCGGGCGGGGCCCGCCGGGCCGGCGGCCGGCGGGGCCCCGGCGCGGGGCGCGCCGCCCGCCCGCTAGCCCCTGAACCCGCTCGCGATGGCCGCGTCGGTCTCCTCCAGGGCGGCCGCCGTCTGGTCGAGCGCCTGGGCTATCTCCTGGATGAGCTCCTCGGCCTTCTGGAAGCCGGGCTTGAGCTCGGCGTAGCGCTGGGCGTAGGACCGGCTCGCCTCGCCCTCCCACTCGCTCTGCAGCATGCCCAGCAGGTTGTCCATGCTGGCGATGACGGCGTTGACGTTGGCCGCCTCGTTGCGGTACTGCCCCGCGCGCTGGCGCATGACGTCGGGGGTGATGCGGATCTGTCCTGCCATGTCAGGCTCCTTCCTGTCCGCCCTGCGGGCCCTTCCCGCAGGGCACTTTGCTTGCTATAGTCAGCAACCGCCTTTCGGCTGCGAACTACCTTTCGATAAAGGGTCCGCAAAAGCCGCGAGCAAAAGCGCTCCGCACGCTCCGTGCGGTCCCGTCCTCCTGCAACCCGTGCCTAGGGGCCGTCCATCCAGTACCTCCCTCTCTCTCCCGTCCCTACCCCAGCACCGCGTCGAGCGCCCGGGCGGCCGACGCGAGGCTTGCGGGGATGCCCGAGAGCGACCGCGCGAAGGCGGCGTCGCGCTCGACGGCGCGGTCGAAGATGCGGTCGATGTCCTGCGCCGACGCGTCGTTGACGTCCACGACCTTCCTGAAGTACGAGGCGAGGTCGTGCTGGTAGTTGTCGATGGTCAGGCGGCCGAACCACGCCTCCGCCCGGTACCACGCGTCCCACGTGGAGGGATCGAACCACGGCTCGGCCGCCACCTCCTGCGCGATGGAGCGCAGCTCGGCGCGCGCCTCGTCGCTGAAGTCGCGCACGACCGCCGACCCGCCCGGCGAGAGCGCGCCGGCCAGCGGGCCCGCCCCCGGCTTGATGCCCGCGCGCCCGGCGGCGTACGAGCGGGCGAAGGCGCCCGCCCAACCCGCGTCCAGCCCCAGCGCCTCGGACAGGAGCATGCCGAGGAAGGCCGCGTCCATCCCGGCCAGGGCGAAGCCGCCCGCCTGGCGGGCGAGCGGGGAGCGGGGGCCCAGGCCCAGCGCCCCCAGAACGTCAAGGAGCAGGTCCGATCCGGGGACGGCCTCGTCCTCCACCGCGCCCAGCAGATCGTCCGTGCCGGGGTAGCTCATCAGCAGCGCCACCAAGGTCCCCAGGCCCTCGGGGTTGCCCGCCACCACGGACAAAAGGTCGCCCTCCACCCCGCCCAGCGCGATGCTGGCCGCGTCGCCCAGCAGGTCCGCGAGCGGGCGCAGCTGGCCTTCGGGCACGGCGTGCAGCAGGAAGTCCGAAAACCTTCCCACCTGCACCGACAGCGCGCCGCGATCCGCGCCGGACGCGAGGGCCGCAGACTCGCCGAACAAGGCGATGGGCGAGTGGTTCTTGAGGAGGTCGCCGTTCGCGCGCGACCCGTTCAGCCACACCATCTTCCCTGCGATGGGGCGCAGGAGCGGGCTGACGAAGTCGCCGTCCAGGTTGTAGGCGCCGATGACCCCCGCGCGCTTGGCGACAAGCGCTCCGTGGCGCGCCAGGAACGCGGTGCCGAAGCCCTGCCCGTCGAAGGACACGCAGCGCGCGACGTGCGGGGAGCGCACAGCCGCGTACATGGCCTTGTTGCCGCCCTTGGAGTGCCCGGTCACCGTGACGTCGAGGCCGGTGAGCGCGTGGGCGTACTCCGCGTAGTTGAGCGCCGCGCGCTGGGCGTGCGTGTCCGACTGCCACAGCCCGTCGAAGTTGTCCGCCCACTCGCTGCCGCCGGAGGTGGGGTCGCTGCCGGTCCCCCGGTACACCACGTAGGCCTGGTCGCCCGAGGCGAAGCAGAACGCCCGCGAGCCGTCCTCGGCGAAGGAGTCCACGTCCACGTAGGAGAGGCTGCGGATGCTCTCGTTCCCGCGCGCCGCCTCCAGCGCGTCGGCCCACTCGGCGCCCGTGATGCGCAGGGAGTCCTTCTGGTCGCGCTTGCCCTCCGAGCGCAGGTCGGCGATCACGGAGTCGTCGGCGACTTTGTCGAGGACGTAGCCGAGGGTTTTGCCGTCGTTTTCGTAGGCGCCGTTCCAGAAATCATTGATGTTGTCGTAATCGAGCACGTCGCTCTTCTCCAAATAAGCCAGCGTGCCCAGCAGGGCCAGCTCGTCGTCGGTCAATGCCATGGCGATCACTCCCTCTCCGGCCAGGCGTGCTCGATGACTTCCCATTTGTACGTCGGGTGCTCCTCCGTGCTGGCGATCATCGAATTGCGCGCCCAGTACAAGCTGAACTCCTTGCCCTCGGCGCCCTCGACGAGCTCAGTGATGACTCGTGCGCCGATAACCACATTCGCCCCCCGCTCTTCGAATGCCTCTTTAAGCTTTCCGATCAGCCCGTAGTACTCCTCCTCGGAGAGGGAGCAGTCGGGCGGGAAGTAGAGCTCCACATCGCCACCGTTCGTCTGCCTCACGTACTCCTCGATGGGCGCGTACGGGTCGGCCAGCTTTCCGTAGTACTCCCCGCCCGCATCGACCTCCATCACACCTTTGGCTCCCTCCGTCCCTGCGTAGACCTCGCGCACGATGGAGCGCAGGTACTCCTTGTACTCGCCGTCCCTCAGGGTCTCTATGTAGCTGTCCTGCACGAAGGGCTCCTCCTGGTTCGCCCACACGTACTGGGCGCTCACCTCCGTCCCGGCGTGGGGGCCGCTTTCCACCTCGCCCCGGAAGCGGTAGGAGCGGTCCAGGAGCTGCGGGATGGAGATGCTCTCGGCCCGGAACTCCTCGCCGTAGCGCTCGGAGAGGCGGTCGAGGATGAGCTCGGCGTGCGTGACCGCCGCCTTCGTGGACCAGTTGGGCCAGCGGCCCTCCCGCAGCGTCGCGAGCGTCTCCTCCGTGCAGCCCAGGTCGCGCGCTATCTCCACGTGGCGCTCGGTGGGCGCGTCCACCATGATCCGGGCCTCCAGCTCCTTCGTGGCGGGGCTGGCCATCTCGGCCGCGGGCATGCTGCAGCCGCCGGCCGCCCCCGCGCCCAGGGCGGCCGCCAGCGCCGCCGCCATCGCCTTCCCGCCCATGCCCGTCCTTCCCTCCGCCGCGCTCATGAAATTCCCTCCATAACCGCCGCGCCGGCCGCATCGGCCTCCTGAAACGACGCGTCCGCGTCCATGACGAGGGCGCGGCTTCTGCCCAGCAGGGCCGCCAACGACGACACCACGCCATCAAGGGCTTCCGCCACCTGGTCGAGCGCCTCCCTGCCGGGGCCGCTGCTTTCGGACATCCCCGTTTCCACGGGAACCAGCGCCAAGGCCATCTCCTGCAGCGCGGCTATCTCGGCTGCCGCCTGCTCGATGCTCGCATGCACCACTTTGATCTCGCCTTCGGACACAGCTCCTCCTTTCAGTACAGGTACGCGTCTATGCCGTCCACGTCGGCAACGAACGACGACACGGTGTCCCCCAAGCCGGCAACCGCCTCCACGGCTGCGGCGCACGCCTCCTCCACCTGGGCCGCATGCTGGTCGAGTGCCGAACTCAAAGCCTCGCTGCACAGCCCCGAGGCCCCGAGCGCGTCTGCGCATGCCCGGTAGCGCTGCGCGATGAACCCCACCTGCTCCGCCGCGTCCATCAGCGCGGCGGCCGCGTTGGAGAACTCCGCATCCGCAATGATCACCCCCATGGCTCACCACCCTCCTCCGCACCATCCGCCGGCGTCGCGCTGCGCGCGCATCCGCCGCTCGTACGCCTCCCGTTGGCGTTGGCGCTCTTGACGGGCGCGCTCCTCGGCGATGGCGTCCTCGTAGCGGGCGATGGCGCGCCGCTCCTCCGCTATCTCCTCCTCAACCCGCCGAATGGCCGCCTCCACCTGAGCGCGCACTCCGTCGAAGCACGAGGACGCCGTCGACTGCAGCGGCCACCCCATCACCTCGGCCATGCGCTCGGCGTAAGAGCGCGCCGAGCGCACGTTGTCCATGCTCCCCGCACGCTCCGCTATCTGGCGCTTGCGCCACGCCTGGTCGCAAAACGCCGCCTCGTCCTCGCCCACCCGGAAAAAGAAGCGCTCAAGCCCGTCGCGCTCGCTTTGAAGGCGGGCTATGCGAGCCTGCGCCTCGGCGATGCGGGCCTGCAGCAAAGGGATGCTCGCGAAGCTCATCTTTTCCCTCCTTCCCGGCCATCCGCAAGCCACGCGCGGCGGCGTTTGAGCGACCTGCGCGCCGAAAACACGGTGCCGCCGACGGCCGCGGGAACCAGGATGACAGCCGCCACCAGCGGGTACAGGATGGCGGGGGTGCTCAGCACGTAGCGCGCCAGATCTCCGGTCACCACCACGCCGCGCACCTCGGTGGAGGCCGTGTTGCCGGCGCGGTCCACGGTTTCAAGGCGCAGCGTCTGGGGCGCGTCGGCGGCCGGCAGCGAGAAGTCGAACATGCGCGAGCCTGCAAGCTCCTCGGCTCCCCATTCGGCGCGCGCCTGGCCGTCCACGTACAGCACCGCGCGCTCGGCCTCCATGTTGTCGCCGGCCAGCACGTCCACCCGCTGGCTGGGAGCGTAGTGCGAAGAGCCGGCCTCCACGTTGCCCAGCGACACCGCCGGCGCGGTTCCGTCCACGGCGAAGACCATCTCGAGCGGAGCGGTGCGGTCCGCGTTCTTGCCCTCCATGAGGTTTTCCGAAAGCCCGCCCGCAACGTCGCGCGACGAGAGCATCACCCGATAGTAGCCGTCCTGGGAGAACAGCTCGGCCGGCAGCGTGTAGGTGTAGCGCGACCACGACTCCTGGCCGCCCTCCTGCGCCACCGCGTAGTCGGCCTCGGCGGACAGGGTTCTCACGGAGTCGTTGTGCGCCAGGCTCACCGACGACGACGCCAGCCCGCTCACGTTCGTCTCGGTGACCACCACGCTCTGGCCGCGCTTGGCGTAGGACCCCACGAACGCCGCCGTGTCGGGCGAGAGCTGGTAGTTGGAGCCGAACCGGTTCACCGAAAACGTCACGGTCTGCGACGACTCGTTACCGGCCCTATCCCTCACCTTGGCGGTGAGGGTGTACACGTCGTCCACGTCCAAACGGTAGTCGAAATCCGCGAAGTCCAGCGTGCGGGAGGTGTCGGTGAGGGTTTCGGCGGAGGAGAAGTAGCGCTCCTCGCCCCGCACCGCGCCCACGATGCTCACCTCGGCCAGATAGGGCTCGAAGTTCACGTCCTCGAACGTGACAAGCGGAGCCACGACGTCCCTGTAGGCGGCGCGGTCCGACACGCGCTCCACCCGCACGCCGGGGGCGGTCAGGTCTATGACGAACTCGGGCACCTCCACCACCTCGGCCACGTTACCGGCCAGGTCGGTGCACGCCACGCTCATGGCGTAGTGCAGCTCCTGCCCAAACGCCACGTGCGAGGTCCACGTCCCCACGGGAAGCTCGGTCCAGCCGTCGATGCCGGGAGCGGCCGCCGCGGCGCCGGAGGCGTCGGAGGCGGTCACGCCCACCTCGGCCAGATCCGCCGAGAAGTTGTCGTCATGCACCGTCACGGTGGCCGTGCGCGAAGCTTTGTAGTACATGCCGCCTTCCGACTGGTCGTTGTCGAACGACACCAGGATGAGCGGGGCGGCGGTGTCCACCACGAACTCCTCCCCGCGGTACTCGGCGCGTTTGCCCGAAGGATCGGTGAGCTCGGCCTCTATGAGGTAGACGCCGTCGGAGTCGCAGGGCACCTGCGCCGTCCACGTCACGCCGTCGCCCGAGGGGTTTTGGAAGTCCTCGGCGCGCACGGAAAGCGCCGAGTCGTCCAGGTGGCGCGTGACCACCGTGCGGTACGGGTCGTTGTCGCGCACGAAGCCGAAGGACGCCTCGGTCACGGTGACGGTGGCCGTGCGCGGGGCGTTGTAGTACTTGCCGTTGCGCACGTCGTTGTTGTCGAAGGCCACGTCTATGACGGGTGCGGCGCCGTCTGCGTAAAGGCCCTTCACGTTCAGGTCGCGATCCTCGTGGTCGAGCAGGCTGGGGATGGCGGCCGCGTTGCCCGCCTTGTCGGCAAACCGCAGCGACACGTCCGAGAGGGGGACGGCGCGGTCGTCGGGAGGCAGCTCCCACACGGCGAGGGCGTCCGTGCCGTCGGCCCGGAAGTCCGTCGGCGTTGCCTGGCCGCCCACGCTCAGCGCCACGGAGGCTCCGTCGATGCCGCTCAGCTCGTCGGAGAGCGAAAAGGACGCCGACGCCCCGTCCGCGGCGAACAGCCACTCCCACTGCACCGACTCATGCGGGCTGATCAGCACGCGTCCCGGAACGGGGGCCACGGTGTCCACCACGAACTCCTCCCCGCGGTAGGGTTCGGCGGACTTGCCGGAGGGGTCGGTGAGGTCGGCGTCCAGGCGGTAGATGCCGTCGGGTTCGCAGGGCACCTGCGCCGTCCACGTCACGCCGTCGCCCGAGGGGTTTTGGAAATCCCCGGCGCGCACGATGCGCTCCTCGCCGTTCCACCGACGCACGACCACCGCGCGCTCCGGGTCGTTGTCGCGCACGAAGCCGAAGGACGCCTCGGTCACGGTGACGGTGGCCGTGCGCGGGGCGTTGTAGTACTTGCCGTTGCGCACGTCGTTGTTGTCGAAGGCCGCCTCTATGGCAGGCGGCGTGGCGTCGGCGAACACGCCCACCACGTCCAGGTTCTTGCGCGGGAAGGCGGCCAGGTCCTCCACCTGCGCCACGTTGCCCGCCCGGTCGGAGAACGACACGGACGCCTCGGCCAGGTTGACGGCCTCATCGGCGGCGGGAATGGTCCAAACCGCCGTCGCGCCCAGCCCGTCGGAGGCGGCCTCGCAGGAAATCGGCTGCTCCTCCCCTTCCAGGCAAAGCCTCACGCTGTCCGGGTCCACGCCGGCCAGCGCGTCGGACAAAGACACCTCCATGCGCGCCTGCCCGTCGACGAACAGCCACCGCCACTGCACCGCCTGGTTCGGCGAGAGATCGGCCGCATCCGCCTCGGGCGCGGTGAGGTCCACCATGAAATCGCCGCTGTCGTAGGGCGCCGCCTGCAGGCCCGCCGGGTTCTCGAAGGACGCCCGCAGCCGGTAGACGCCCTCTTCGGAGCACAGGACCGACGCCTTCCACGTGCGGCCGTCGCCTGAGGGGTTGGAGAAGCCGGACGCCTCCACGAAGGCCCCGGCCCCTCCGTCGTGGGCGAGCTGCGCCACCACGCGATGGGGGTCGTTGGCCACCACCTGGCCGAACGTGGGGTCCTCCACGGTGATGGAGGCCATGCGGGCGCTCTTGTGGTAGTAGGCCCCCTCGTTGCCGTCGTGAAACGACACCGACAGCGCAGGCTCCGGCACGCCGGCGAACACGGAGGTCGCGTTCATGTTCTTGTTGTCGTAGGCCGCCACGTCGTCGATGGAGGCCCTGTTCCCGGCCAGGTCCTTGAACGAGATCGACACCTGGGACAGGTCCACGGCGGCACCGGACGGAACCTCCCACACAGCCGTGCCCGCGCGCGTGTCCCCGGGCGCGGAGGGGGTGAAGGAAAGCTGCTGGTCCCGCCCGTTCAGCGTGAGCACGACGGAGGCGGGGTCCACGCCACTGACGGCGTCTGAGAGCGCGAACTCCACCGTCACCGGGCCGGGAGCGTACAGGCAGCCGAAGAAGGGGCGGTTGTCAGGCGCCTCCTGCGCGCGCAGGACCACCTGCCCCGCCGCAGGGACGTCAACGTCCACCGTGAACGGCTCGAAGTCCGTTGCGGGGTCCCACACGGCGGGCAAGCCGGGCACGATGCCTTCGAAGCCGGGCGCCAGGCCGGCGCCCTCCAGCCGGTAGGTGCCGCTCGCATCGAACACGACGTCCGCCTGGCCGGGCACGTTCGAGGCCATGAGGTCGTCGAGCGTGACGGAAAGCGTCGCGCCCGTTCTGTCGTTTCGAAACGAGGCCACCGGCGCGACGAGGCGCTTCTGGTCGTCGGAAAGCGACGCGTACCATGCCGTGAGCTCGGCGTAGCGCGCGTCGTCGAGCCTGACCGTGGCCGACCGGGCGGAGAAGAAGCCGGAGGCGGGGGCCAAGGCGGGCTGGTAGGACACCAGGACAGAAGGCGCGTCGTCGGCCACCTGGATGCGCGACAGGCCGTCCGCCGACCAGGATCCGTCGGCCGCCTGCACCAGGCCCGCCAGCCGTGCGTCGGCCCGATTGCCCGCCACGTCGGTTAAGCGCACGGAGAGCTTTTGCGGGTCGTAGGAGCCTACGGGCAGCTTAAGGCGGAAGGAGGCGGACGGCGCTCCGCGGTCGGCGGAGGCCGCGTCGGCCTCGGCGATCAGGGAGCCGTCGTGAAGGAGCTGGGCCTTCGCCGGACCCGAGGCCGTGTCGGCGGGGTCGACAGGGTCGGCGGGGTCGGCGGGATCCGACGAGGACGCGGGATCGGCGGCGGGGACGGTCAGCGCGAGCGAGGACGCGTACAGCGTGCCAAAGAACAGGCGGCCGCCCTCCGCCGCGGCGCTCCCATCCAGCCGCGCGGGCGTTGCGTCCGCGCACACGCGCGGCAGGCGGACGATGTCGCCCTGCTTGAGGCTTTTCTCGTCCGGCGTGCCGGCGTTGAACGTGCAGTCGGCCTCGGCCAGCGCGTACACCTCGCGCGGCAGGTCCTGCGCTTTCAGGGTCAGCGCCCCTGAGGCCGCGGAGAAGTCGGCGGCTTTCGGGGCGGGGTCGTCCACAGCCCGAGCCAGCAGCTTGAGCGGGACCGAAGGCGCCGCCAGCAGCTTCACGCTTGCGCTGTTCGTCCAGAACCGCGACGTCCCGTCCTCGTCCGTTGTGACGCGGGAGAGCGCCTGCTGGCCGCTCATGCCGGCCACGGAGATGCCGTCGAAACCCCACGACGGAACGGCGGCGCGGGCTTTGGCGGCGCCGGCGGAGGCGGCAGGGTCGGCAGGGTCGGAGCCGTCGGCGGCGTTGGCGGGGTCGGCGGAGGCGGCAGGGTCGGAGCCGTCGGCAGCCCCCGCGCCGCCGGATTCGCCTGCGGAGCCGTCGGCGGCAAGGCTGTCCTGAACGGGCGTTTCGCCGGAAGAGGACGCATCGTCGCCCGCGTCCGCCCAAGAAGACGGCGCGCCTTCCTCGGCGCTTCGCGCGGACGAGGGACCGGAACGCATCGCGTCCTCCGCCGCCGCGAACGCCGGCGGCAACGCCATCGAGCAAGCGAGGGCGGCGGACAGGGCGAGCGCCTTCGCGCGCGAGCTTTTCATCGTGCACCTCCTGTTCCGGGAGCTTCTTCGGCCGCGAGCATGGTGGTGGCTTGCTCGGCCGCGAGCATGGTGGTGGCCGCCTCGTCGGGGGCGATCGGGGCGTCGGGGGCCGCCGGCTTGCCGGGAGCGGCCGAGGCGTCGGGGGCGTCGAGGGCGTCGGGAGAGGCCGCCTCGTCGGAAGCGGCCGGCTTGCCGGAAGCGGTCGGGGCCGCACCGCCCAGCAGGGACGTGGGCGCTTCGGCCCCGTCGGCCCCGCAAGGCTTGTCGGCGGCCGCCTCGGCGGCCAGCAGCGAGGTGGCCTGCTCGGACGGGACGTCCTCGCAGCCCTCATCCAGCGGCACGCCGCCCCGTCCTCCATCCGGGACCGCCCGCTCCCCCTTCGCCGCGCGGCCCGGCCAATCCTTCTTCGCCGTGCGGCCCGTCCTCTCCGCGCGGCCTTCTTCGGCCCCGGCCGACGCGAAGTCGGCAAGATCGTCGGTGGACATCTCCGTCTCCCAGCCCAGGCCCTTCGCCGCGGCCGGCGCGGGACGCTTGCGCGTTTTCGCGCGCGAGCGAATCTCGGCGATGGAGCGGGCGGCGGTGCGACCCGTCAGGTCGTCGCGCACCTCCCTGATGCGCAGGGCGAAGAACAGCGCAACCGCCGCAACCGCGAACACGGCCGCAAGGGAGAACCCCGCCACGGCCATGATGGTGTAGGTCTGGATCATTCCGTCGTCCTCCCGTCCACGAAAGCGTTCCCTATCCGCGCGCGCGTCTCGTCCGCCTTCCCCAGGATGTCGGCCTGCTGCGCGTCAAGCTTGTCGGTGGTGGGCTGCACCGAGCGCGCGTTGCCCAGCGCCGCGTCCAAAAGCGCGTCCATCCGGTCTTGGGGCACGCCGTCGGCGCGGAACTTGCGCGCGTAGGCGCGCAGCGCGTCGGCGGCCAGGGCGGAGGTCTCCAGCACCACCACGTCGTTGGTTTCGTCGGCCGCGATGGCCACCAGCTGCTCCAGATTGCGGAAGTACGGCTCGTAGCTGCCCGCGTCGCCGCCCTCGTTGATGCGCGCGACTATGCTGTTGTTGAACTCGGCGATGCCGGCGTACACTTCGGCGAGCGCCCGCCAGTCGAACGAGGGCTCTCCGGCCGAGTCGTTCATCCAGCGGCTGGCCGACTTGATGCGCGTCAGGCGGTTGTCGCCCGCATCGGCGGCGTAGTCGTAGTAGTACCAATACAGCTTGCCCACGTCGAAGGACAGCTCCGCGTAGGCCGTCGCGTCCGACTGCACAGCCGCCAGGTTGGGCATGACGGCCTCCAAAAGCTGCGCCTCCTCCACGGTGGTGAACGAGCCGTCTGCCTTGTACAGCTCCACCAACCCCCGGTACGCCTCCGTTCGCTCCGGGCGCACCGCCACGGCGTTTAAGTAGTGCTCGGCGGCCTGCGCCTGGTCGGCGGCCTTCCCGGCCAGCTCCACCTGCATGCCGTAGTCCTCGCTTTTGCTGGCCTCGGCCATGCCCAGCCCGAACAGGCCGACGGCCAAGGACGCCGCCGAGGCCGCGCACACGCCCACGAACGCACGCCATCTGCGGCGCAGCTTGGCGCGGTGCGCGTCGTCAACCGTGCGGTAGCGCTCCAGCTCGTAGAGCATCTCGGCGCACGACGAGTAGCGCTTCTCGGGATTTTGCTGCGTGGCTTTCGAGACGATCTTCTCCAAGCCCGGTGAAAGCGACGGGTCTATCTGGCGGATGGGGAACATGACGTAGGGCTCCTCCGCCGGGCTCTTGCCCGTCACCAGGTGGTACAGGGTGGCGCCCAGGCAGTACACGTCGGTGCGCGCGTCGGTTTGGCCGTGCCCGCCGAACTGCTCGGGCGCCGCGTAGCCGCGCGTGCCCAGCATGGTGGTGTCGCCGGCCCGCTCGGACGCGCCCTCGCGCTCCTCGCGGTACTCGCGCGCTATGCCGAAGTCGATGATCATCACCGTTCCGTCGGGCTTGAGCATGACGTTGCCCGGCTTCATGTCGCGGTAGACGATGGGCGGCGTGCGCGTGTGCAGGTAATCCAGCGCGTCGCATAGCTGCTTTCCCCAGTCTATGACGTCGTCTTGGCTCTGGGCGCCCTGCGCTTCCAGGATGCGCTGCAGCGACTCGCCCTCGATGTAGTCCATGACCACGTACAGCACGCCGTCCTCGTCCACCAAGTCCGTGATGCGGGGCAGCGCCGGATGGTCCAGGCGCTTGATCATGTTCATCTCGGTGACCAGGCTGTCGCGCACGATCTTTTGCGTGACGGGGTCGTCGCTGGGCTTGATCTCCTTGACGGCCCACTGCTTGTTCAGCTTGACGTCCATTGCAAGGTACACCCGCGACATGCCGCCCTCGCCGATGAGGCGCACGATCTCGTACTTGCCCGCCAAGACGCTTCCCACGTTCGCCATGCTCCCTGTCCGCTCCTTTCCCGCGCGGATCCCCCCTGAAAAGGATTTGTTTACATATAGCATTTTGATGCTATCATTATAAAATGCACATTACAACACTTCCAATTGAAAAAGAAAGACATTCAACATATAGTTGAGGGGGGGGGGTACAATATTTTGCACAACGTTGGTTTAGGGGGCGCGAAAGAAACGGACCTGGAAAACGCTTGGTTTCTTCTGGTAACATGTGCCCAAATCGCCCCGCCCAGAAAGGTTTGACCGCAGATCGGTTACGACGGGAAGGAGACTTATGAACGAGAAGGTGATCGTGTCCGTGATGCTGCCGGCATCGCGCAACATCTACGATTTCAGGATCCCGAAAAGCATGCGGGTGAGAGAGGCGAGCAGGCTTGTCGCCGAGCTGCTGGAGTCGCGCGAGCGCAGCCTGTTCGCAGCCTCCCCCGACAACGCGCTCATGGAGCGCGAAAGCGGCGAGCTTCTGGATCCCGACTCCACCATCGGCCGGGCGGGGCTGACCAACGGATCCCGCCTGGTCCTGGTATAAGGCGGGAGAAGACGTGAAGGAGAAGATCGTCAGAAACCGCCGGGCGGGCACCGAGCAGCTCGTCCTCAAAACCGGCAAGGGCGAGACGCTCGACTACGCCCAGGCCGAGTGCCTGCGCGCAGCGTCCTCGAACCGCCTGCTGCCGTTTCGCTACGAAACCGGCCGGCGGGACGCGACGCAGCTGGCTTTCGACATCACCGACACCGTCCCTTTGGACACGTACCTGAAAGCCGCGTTGTCGCTGTCCCAATTCCACGCGTTGCTCGACGACGTGGTGGACTCTTTCGAGGTATGCGGCCGACTGGACCTCGATCCCGGGCGGATGCTGTGCGATCCGGCGCACGTGAGACTGGACGCGAACGGCAACCGCGTTTCGTTCGCGTACCTGCCGGTGCAGGGCCTGGCAAGCGACCGCGCGACAACCATGGACCTGCTGCGCCACATCGCCGAGCGCGCCTCGTTCGTATGCGAAGAGGACCAGAGGGAGGCCTATGCGCTGCTTGACTACCTGAAACGGCAGACGGTGTTCTCGGCCGTCGAGTTCAAAGAGTTCGTCAGAGGCGGCGCGGCAAAAGCGAGCGCGAACCGAGCGGCAGGCGAAAACAAGGCGGAGGAAAGCGGCAAAACGACCCTAAAAGCCACGTACGACTTCGTACGGTCCCAATCGGGTTCGTTGTCGGTCGAGGAAATCCGGGCGCGCCGGACGTTCGCCGAAAGCGTGG
Organism: Candidatus Rubneribacter avistercoris; assembly: GCA_019115845.1. Lineage (GTDB taxonomy): Bacteria > Actinomycetota > Coriobacteriia > Coriobacteriales > Eggerthellaceae > Rubneribacter > Rubneribacter avistercoris. The sequence continues at coordinate 22,525 of DXCU01000045.1, forward strand.
CGGCCGACGTGGGCGCGGCCCCGAAAACGCAGCGGGCGTCAGACGCGGACTTTTCGGCGCCAACCGGCTCCACGGCGCCGACGGACGCGGTTGCGCAGCCGAGCGCGGCCGCGCAACGCGATGCCGCCAAGCCCCTCCCCGCCGAGGCCGCCGCGCCCCCGTGCGACGCCGATCCGGCGCCGCACGCAACGATGCTGCTCGGCAGCGAAACGGGCGGGCAGCGGCAGCAGGCGGCCGAGGCGCCGCAACTCGTCCGCCTGGCCGACAACACCCGCTACCCCGTGCGGCCGTGCGGGCAGACCGTTGTCGGGCGCTCGCGCTCCTGCGAGATCAGCATCGACGGCAACCCGAACGTGAGCCGCCGCCACGTCACGCTCGAGGTGCGCGACGGCGTGTGCTTCGTCACGGACGAGGGCGCCCTCAACCGCACCTACGTGGACGGCGAGCCGCTTGATCCGCACGTTCGCGTCCCGCTTGCGCAAGGCTCCATCCTGCGCCTTGCCGACGAGGAGTTTCGACTCGACTGACGCGCAGACGCCGCATGCGGGAAAGGCGGGCAGCTTGCGCAGGCGCAGGCGCAGGCTGCCCGCTGCCGCGGGCGCATGCGCGGGCTGCCCGCCTTTCCCTATCGGCCCCTTAGGCCGATTTCGTCCCCTCCTCGTTCACCACGGCGTGCTCGAGCAGCCACTCGTTGGCCTTCATGCGCTCGGCGGCCTCGCGCAGGGCGAACCCGCGGCCGTTCTCCTCCATCTCGCGGCGGGCGGCCTTCGGATCCATCGGGTTCATCTGGCGACACGCGCGCTCGATGTCCTTGTCCTCAAGCGACATCTTCTCGTGGCGGAACAGGGCGTCCAGCGAGTAGCCCTGCACCAGAAGCTCGCGGGTCTGCATCATCATGATCATGCCGAACTGCTGCTCGCCACCGTAGTTTTGGATGTACTGCTCGAAGGGGATGCCCTGCTGCTGCAGCGAGCCGCGCAGGTTGGCCAGCATGGTGTCGCGCGTGAACTCGTAAACTTCGTCGGCGATGCTTCCCTGGAAGCGTTTGCTCAGCTCGGCGGCTGCGGCCTGAAGCAGCATCTCATGGTGCTGGGCGCGATGCTGCGACTGAACGGCCTCGGTCAGGGCGCCGCGCAGGGCCGCCGCGTCGCGGTAGAGGGGCATGAACTTGGCCACCCACTCGTCGTCTATCTGGGGGACCACCTTCTTCTGCAGCTCCTTGACGGTGACTGTGCAGTCGAACACGTCGGGATCCTGGCCTTCGGGGGCGCCCGGCATCTCGAACGAGAAGGACTTGGTCTGGCCCACCTCCATGCCCAAGAGGTTCTTCTCGAACCCTTCGGGCATGAGGTTCATCCCCATGACGTAGGTGCGGGCGTCGGTGGACAGGTTGTCCAGGCGCTTGCCGCCCTGGAAGGCTTCCAAGGAGATGAGCACGCCGTCGGAGGGGCCCACCGGATGCGGCTCGTCGGCCACGTACTGGGCGTAGCTTTCGGCCATCTGCGCCAGCTGGGCGTCCACCTCGCCCTCGGGGATCTGGAAGGGCGGCACCGTGATGGTCACCGGGTCGTAGGATTTCAGCTCGTAGGCGGGCTTGGGCGTCACGCGCAGCTCGAACGAGAAAGTCTGCCCGCGCTTGAGCGGGGCGGACGTTTTGGGCTGCGGGATGAAGGCCGGCGCAATGTTGCTCTTGTCGATGGCGAACGGGACCAGGTACTCCACCGCCTGCTGCGCCACCAGAGAGTCCAGGTCCTTGACGCCCAGCTGCTGCTCCACCGCCTGCGCCACCGGAACGCCCGGCTGGACCCGCACGCCCATCTGCTGGGCGAACCCGTTGTGCGCAACGGCCAGCGCATGCCCGACCTCCGCCGTGGAGACCACGGCCTCCAGCAGGATGCGGCCGTCGTCGAGCTTCTTCTCGGTCACTTTCATGAAAAGTCCCCTTCTGTCTTGTTCGTCGTCAAGCGTCGTACGTCGTCAACGCGCTATTGTAGCGCAAAAGCGACATGCGGGCGGCGGCGCGCGTTCGGGGTCCCAAGCAGGATCCTTAAGCATGCGCGCGGGAAGGGCAGGAAGGGCGGAGCCAGGGGGTCGACGGGCTTGCCGGCACGAGCGGGAACCCTAAGAGTGCGCGCGGGAAGGCGGAGCCAGGGGATCGACGGATTTGCCGGCACGGGCGGGGGCCCCAAGCGCGCGCGGGAAGGCGGAGGCTGAAAGCCCGGGAGGAGCGAAAGTCCAGGAAAGAGGCGGGAAGGGCGGAGGACGGCACAGGGAGGGCGAAGGCCGAAAGCCCAGGAGGGGCGGAAATCCGGGAGAGGGGCTAGAAGAACGAAAAACCCAGGAGAGAGGCGGGGTTGGAGGGAAGGACACCCCAGGAGAGAGGCGGGGCTGGAGGGGAGGAAATCCGGGAGAGGGACAGGAGGGGCGAAAACCCAGGAGGGGCGAACGCGAAAGCGACTTAGGCGAGCCGCGCGGGGACGAAATGCACGTTTTCGACGCTCGGATGGTCAAAATCGCGGCAAGTCGGGGGAATGGAGCGCTGTTTTTCCCGCGCGGAAAAGCGCGACCTGGGATTTCGCTGGCTGGAGACGGGTCAAGCTCCCAAAATTCCCCCGACTTGCCGCGATTTTGACCAACTCAGGAAAATTTCCTGCCTTTCACGACGAAAAAGAGGACGAGAGAGCCGAATGGGTGCGGATCAGACGAGCAGGGGCCGGGCGAACGAGGGTCGGGAGGAGGTCGAGGGCCGGGGGCCGGGCGAGCGGGGATCGGAGGGTCGGAAGACCAAGATCGGAGCCGAGAGCCGAAAGCCGGAATCCGAGAGCCGGAAAGCTGAAAGCCGGGAGCCGGCGGGCGGAATCCGGGAGCCGGAAAGCCGAGAGCCGGAGCCGGCGGGCGCGGACGCACGAGGGGCGCAGCGGGGATGCGCAGCCAGCGGATCCAAAGCCAACGCCCCGAGGTCACTCGTTGGATTTGAGGCTTTCCACCATGTCGACGGACGCGAGCTTGCGGCGCATGGCCGCCATGACGAGCACGGTGAACAGCATGGTGAGGACGAAGGCCGCCGCGAAGCTGGCGAAGTGGATCTCGCGGCCGAACATCACCTGGTCCACCTCGGCCGTGACCACCACGAAGCCCTCCATCCACACGCCCAGCGCAAGCCCGATCAAGCTGCCGATGACGGACAGGAGCGCTATCTCGCGGTAGACGTAGGCATCCACCTCGCGCGGCGTGAAACCGAGCACCTTGAGGGTGGCTATTTCGCGGATGCGCTCGGTGACGTTGATGTTCGTGAGGTTGTACAGCACGATGAACGCCAGCGCCGCAGCGGCCACCACCAGCACCACCACGATCATGTTCACGCTCGAGAGCATGCTGCGGTACGTCTCGATGGTCTCGTCGTTGTAGGCGACGGTCTTGACGCCCTCGATGGCGCCGAGTTGCTCGGTGAGAGCAAGGCGCGCGTCGGCGTCGTCGGTGATCACGGCCAAAATGGCGGTGGAGGGCGCGCGCTGCCCCATGAGCCGCTCGTAGAGGTCGGGTCCGACGAACGCGTAGTTGTAGATGTAGTTCTCCATGATGCCCGTCACCGTGGCGGCATGCGGCGAACCCGAGGCGTTGCCGATGGCATCCTGCTCGGTGAGCTCCACCTCTCCACCCACGCCCACGCCCAGCTGGTCGGCCAACTTCTCGCTGAGCACCAGGCCGTCGTTGCCAAGCTCCACCGGAACGTGTCCCTCGCGCGTGCGCATGAGCACGAACTCGTCCAAGCGCGCGGGGTCCCCGGGCACGATCACCTGCACGCCCACGTCCGCGTCGTCGGGGCCTGTGGCCAGCATGTTCTCGCTTGCGGCCGGCATGCTGGCGCTCACCTGCCCTTCGTCGGAAAGCAGCGCGTCCAGCTGATCTTGGGAGGCGGCGGGAAGGTCGTCTTCCACGGTGATCATGGCGTTGTAACGAGTGATCTGGCCGTACTGCTTGTCTATGATGTCGTTGATGGCGTCGGAAAGCCCCAGCCCCGTGAGCAGGAGCGCCGTGCAACCCGCAATGCCGATGACGGTCATGACCAGCCGCTTCTTGTAGCGGAAGAGGTTGCGGAACGTCACCTTCCACGAAAACGACAGCCGCCGCCACACCGGGCGGACGCGCTCGAGCAGGATGCGCTTGCCGGACTTGGGCGCGCGGGGCTGCATGAGCAGGGCCGGGCGCTCGCGCAGCGAGGCGCCAGCCGCGGCGGCGGTGGCGGCCAGCGTGATGCCCACGCCCAAGCCGGCGGCCAGGCCCGCAAGGCCCCAGTCCACGGGCAGCGGGAAGGACTGGACGGGCACGAAGTAGATGATGGCGTACGCCCGCATGATGACCGCCGGCAGCACCTGAGAGAGCGCGGCGATGCCTGCGACGCTGCCGGCCACGCTGGCGAGGGCGGCGTAGGCGAGGTACTTGGAGGCGATGCGCGCCCGCCCGTAGCCGAGCGCTTTGAGCGTGCCGATGAGCAGGCGCTCCTCCTCCACCATCCGCGTCATGGTGGTGAGCGCCACCAAAGCCGCCACCAAGAAGAAGATGAACGGGAACACGGCCGCTATGCTGTCCACACGGTTCGCATCGGCCTCGAAACTGGCCGCGCCGTAGTTGGCCGTGCGGTCCATGACGTACCAGACGGGATCTTCGATGGCGTCTATCTGGCGCTGCGCGTCATCGAGCTGGCGCTGGCCGTCGGCCAGCCGGGCGTCGGCGTCGGCGCGGTTCCGCTCGTACTCGGTCAGGCCGCTCTCGTAATCGGCGCGACCCTGCGCCAGCTGCGCGCGCCCGTCGGCCAGCTGCGCGGCAGCGGCGTCCAGCCGGCTTTGCGCGTCGGCCAGCTGGGCGCTCGCCTGATCGCGCGCGGCGGCGAGGTCGGCCGCGCCCCGCTCCGTCTGGGCGATGGCGGCGTCGAAAGCGGTCTTCCGCTCATCGAACGCCGCCTGCTGCGCGTCCAACTCCGCCTTCGCCGCGTCCGCCTCGGCCTGGCGGGCATCCAGCTCCCCGCGCGCGGCATCGAGGGTCGCCTGGCCCTGGTCGAGCGCGGCCTTCGCCGCGTCGATCTGCGTCTTCTGAGCGGCCAGCTCGTCTTTGATCGCCTGGTAGGCGGGGTTTTCGGGGTGCGCCTCGTTGGCATCCCACGCCGCCTGCCACGCATCGGCCCCCTGCTGCCACGTCGCGCGCTCGGCGGCAAGCGCGTCGGCTTGCGCCTGCCATTCGGCGCGGGCCTGCGAGAGCGCTTCCTGCCCTTGACCCCACTGCGCCCAAGCGTCGGCCAGCTGGCGCTGCCCCTCCTCGATGGCGGGGCGCGCGGCGTCGGTTTGCGCGCGCCCGTCGGCCAGCTGCCGTTCGGCGTCGGCCAGGCGCTGCTCGGCGCTCTCCCGCTCGCTCGCCAGCTGCGCCACCCCGCTGTCGTATTGGGCTTGCGCGTCGGCCAGCTGCCGCTCGCTTTCGGCGATGGCCGCAGCCGCGTCGTCAAGCTGGCGCTTCGCGTCGGCCAACTGCCGCTCGGCATCGGCCTTCTGCGCGTCGTAGTCCGCGCGGGCCTCGTCAAGTTCGCGCTGGGCGTCTGCGCGCAAGCCGTCGGCGCGGGTCTGCTCGCGCACAGGCGCAAGGGCCTCGATGCGCGCCGTCGCCTCGGCCACCAGCTTGTCGTAGGCATCGCTGTCCGCGCGCGCATCCGCAGCGCCCGCCACAACCGCGAACGCCTCGGTGTAGGGCAGATCGGCCGAGAAGTCGCTTTCCGGCACATACATATACTGCGTGATGGAGCCGCTGCCAAGCGAAGTGGCGCCCAAGCTCGAGGAAGTGGCGTAGTACGGCGAGCTCACGAAGCCCACCACCGTGTACTCGTCGGCGACCAGCGCGTCCTCCATGCCCTCGCCCCACCCGTCGATGCGCACCACGTCGCCGATGCGCGCGTTTCGCGCCTCCACGAGGTCGGCCGAGAGCACGCACTCCCCCTGCGCCGCAGGCCACGCGCCCTCCACCAGGATGGGACGGTTGAGGTAGTCGGGATCGTCCGAAAGCGCATGCACGCCGTCTGCGGTGTCGGAGGAGCGCGCCGCGCCGGGAAGCGAGTGGACGCGCGTGGCGTACTGCTCGCCCGCCACGGTGGCCATGACGTCCGCCTCGTAGGCCGGCATGACCGCTTCCACGCCCTCCACGCCGCGCAGAGCCGCGATGTCCTCGTCGGTGAGGCCCAGTGTGGAGAGCACGCGAACGTCCATGAGGCGCGTGCCGTCGAAGAACTCGTCGGCCGCCATCTTCATGTCCGGCGCCGTCATGCGCAAACCGGCGTAGAACCCGGTGCCCAGCGCCACGATGGCCGCGATGGCCAAAAACCGCCCGAGCGAGTGGGTGATGGAGCGGAGCAGCTCCTTGTCAAACGAGCTTCCCACGGCCGGCTACCACTCCAGGGTCTCGGCCGAGGCGGGCGCGTCGTTGACCTCCGTGCCCGCCACGCGTCCCTCGCGGATGTGGATGACGCGGTCGGCGATGGCCGTGAACGCGGAGTTATGGGTGATGAGCACGACGGTCTTGCCGGTGTTGTAGCATGTGTCCTGCAAAAGCTTGAGGATGGCCTTGCCCGTTTGGTAGTCGAGCGCGCCTGTAGGCTCGTCGCACAGCAGAAGCTTCGGGTTCTTCGCCAGCGCGCGGGCGATGGCCACGCGCTGCTGCTCGCCGCCGGAAAGCTGCGCGGGGAAATTGTCCAGGCGATGGCCCAGCCCCACCTGCCGAAGCACCGCGGCCGCGTCGAGCGGGTCCTTGCAGATCTGGCTGGCCAGCTCCACGTTCTCCAACGCCGTGAGGTTCTGCACCAAGTTGTAGAACTGGAACACGAAGCCGATGTCGTAGCGGCGGTAGTAGGTGAGCTCTTTCTGGCCGAACGCACTGATGTCGCGGCCATCCAGCATGATGGTGCCCGAGGAGCACGAGTCCATGCCGCCAAGCATGTTGAGCAGCGTGGTTTTGCCGGCGCCGGAAGGGCCCACCACCACGACAAGCTCGCCGCGCTCGATGTCGAACGTCATGCCGTCGACGGCGGCCACCTCGACCTCGCCCATGCGGTACACCTTCCGCACGTCGCGAAACTCCACGAACGCCATGCGCTTCCCTTCCACGCGCCCAACCCTGCCGTCCCCCACTATACCACGCCGCGCCCCCCGACCCGCGGGGCGGGAGGTGCGCGTTCGCGGCCGCGGGGCGGAGGTGGGCGTTTGCGGTCGCAGGGCGGAGGTGCGCGATTCGTTAGACCAAGATTGGCGCGACCCCGCCGACGCGCTTCGCCGAGGGGTCGTCCGCAGGTTGGCCACAAACAGCGCCCTGTGGCACGCGCGGGGCCGTTTTTCCGCCCTCCGCGCCCCTCGCGCCCGGAGAAACCCCAGTTCGCGGAAATCGCGCAGCTCGCTGGAGCGCCGAATCGGCCGCCCGGAGTGCCACAGGGCGCAGTTTGTGGCCAACCTGCGGACGCGACCGGCCCCTGCTGGCGGTGGCTTAGCATGGAGCGGACGCGTTCGTGGCCGTACATGGCACGCTGCGGCAATTTTGAAGCCCCCATCGCGCTTTCAGAAGCGGCTGCGATTTTCGCGAACTGGGAGTTTGCCGTCGAACGCGGCGAAGGAGGGCAAAACGGACGGCGCGCGTGCCACAGGACGACGTTTGCGACCAGCATGCGGGCGGCCCTTCGCCGAACCGCCGCCGGCGGGACCCACGCTAGCGTTGGTTTAGCAGAAGGGCGGGCGCCGGTCGAAACGAACGCGAGCGGGAAAGCCGAAAAGCATCCCCAAGCAACCCAGGGCGCTTGCCGCCGACGATCCCGGCCGCCAGACGGTCGCCGCCATGGAGAACGACCACCACGTCAACAAGGCGCGAAAGCGATAAAACATTATCCCCTTTGCCGTAAAACATGGAAAAGGATATATATTGAGCCATGATCGACCTTGATCAGAAAACGCCGCCCGAGATGGTTCGGGACGTGGCGAAGCACATGCGGGAGCGCCGGAAGGAGCAAAGGCTCACCCAAGCCCAACTTGTCGAGAAAGCGGGGATGCCCTTGGCTTCGTGCAAGCGTTTCGAGCAAAAAGGGCTCGTTCGTTTCAGTCGTTGGCGGCCGTCGCTATAGCGCTGCGGTGCGAATCCGACTTCGACGCTGTGCTCTCGCGGCGCGCCTACCGCTCCATCGACGAGGTCATAGCCCAATCCGCTGCGCGCAAACGGGGGGCCAGATGAGGCTCGATGGGTCGATCTTCGAGGCGAGCAAGCTGGACGCCCTCATCGGCGGTGGAAAACTTTCAACGCGCTTTGCGAAAACCACGACGATCATGCCAAGGATTTCTCGTCCCTCTTTCGGAGAACCGAAAGGTGAAGCCTGTCGCCAGCCTATGACCTCGCAACCAACCCCGGCACGAACGGCGAACACGCCATCACGGTCAACGGCAAGGATCGCGCCATAACCGACGCCGACATGATGGCCATGGCCCAGGAAGCCGGAATAGCCCCGCCGCGGCCAGAAGCGTCATCGATCAGGCACGCTGCGTATTGCGCGATGCGTGACGGAGAGATTAACATGAGCCGCCGTGTTTCTGGCAAGCCAATGGACGCGGTTTCTATACCCATTGCCCCATTCTCGCATCGCAGCACTCCTTTCCAGCCATTCAGAGATCAAGCAAGTCGCACTCCTTACGCCCTCTTCCTGCCAAGCGCTTTTCCGATAGCCGCAAGCAAGGCCGTTTTGTTGGCCAGGGCTTCGAACACAACCAGAACAACTATCATCACACAGGGAAGCAGGGTGTCGCGTGTAACGTCGAGAGTCGCCAGGCATGTTTGGACGGACACGATCAGGATGCCTCCCCAAAACCACCCCTCGCGGGCGCCAGCACCCACATGCTCCCGAGACCCTCTCAAACGGATGACGCATATCGCAAAGTTCGACAGGGCGAAACCAACCGCAGAACCCCATGCTCCAAGCTGCCACGTTAGTGCAATACTGACGACAACGTTCAAGGCCCCTCCCACTGCCGTCGAGAACAGCAGCTTGCCACTCTCCTTGAACGCAGCGTAGAATGCGCCCAGATATGATGACAATCCATTGAACAAGGCGCCTATCATAAGCAACGGAATAAATGATTTAGCAGCATAGAAATCTCCCAGCAGCAGAAATCGAGCGAGTAAACCCGCCGCCCCTATTGCCAAAGATGCGGCCACGAACACGCATATCGAATACCCCTTGAAAACGGATTCGTAAAACTTGCCCCGATCTCGATCGCGCATTGCTTTCGTCGCGGAAATCTGCCAAGCCTGCTGAAACACCTGCGTGAACATGTTGACAACTCCCGGAAGCTTTCCCGCAGCAGAAAACAGACCCGCCGTCGCCGATCCGCAAAAGAATTGAACGACGTAGCGATTTGACAAATTGGTGAACCACCATGCCAAAGAGTTTGGAATAAGAGGCAAGGAGTAGGCCAGCATGTCCCTTAGACACGTCCGATCAAAATGAGGTCCTACGTATCTGAAAAAACTGGTTTTCCATGCAAGATACAAAAGAGAAAAGGTGCTGGACGCTATCATCGAACCCAAGTATCCAAAAACGCCCGTTTTGAAGACTCCCACAAGGAAAAAAGACCCAACCAAGAGGAGCAAGGCGTTGAGCACACCCGACCATGCGAACGCTCGCACGAATCCGCTTCCCCTCGCAAACTGGGCTACCAGCATCCTCAACGAATGCGCACCGAGCAGCCCGGCCACAAGCAAAGCAAGTCGCATATCGGATGCAAGCCCTATGGCAACGGCCAGAACCGTCGAAACAAAAATCCCTGCCGCCCAAACCGCAACGGCTCCGGTCACCATCTTTTCTCTCGGGACATCGTCATCCAGAGAGAATCGGAACAGAGCTTCGTAGAGCCCCAGGCAGACAACGGGAAACAATAACTCGTTTGCATTGTTCAAGAGTTCAGCGACACCGTACTCAGACGCGGTCATGCTCGCCGTGTAAAGAGGCAAAAGGACGAACTGGATCCCTTTGACAGCGAAATTCCCTATCGCAAATACGAGGGTGTCCGAAAGCAGCGTCTTTGTTTTCCCGCTCCCCATTGGCTACTCGTTGCTTAAAGTTCCCGAACCGCCCGTAGCGTACAGGGAACTCCCTACGGCCAAGCGACCCAACGGCCCCGCCATCACAACCGCAAGACCGGCGATCTCGTCTGCGGTGGCAAACCTGCCGGACGGGTTGACCGGCGAATGGAGGTTGGAGTCCTCGGTCATGCCCATCATGGGAGTGGCAACGGGGCCAGGAGCGATGCAATTTACCACAATGCCATCCTTTATCAGGACGTCCGCTGCGCCAAGAGTGAGGGCCTCCACTCCGCGCTTTGAGATCTCGTACGGCGTCCAACCTGGTTTCAGAGCCGATGCTGAACCAATGTTGAGTATATTGCCATTAATTTCCTTTTTCTTCATGTGCCGGGCTGCAGCCTGGCACATGAAGAACATGGCTTTCAGGTTGACGTCCATCACGTGATCCCACGAGGCCTCATCCACATCTGCGAAACTCCCGGCTCCATGAACGCCAGCCGAATTGACGACTATGTCCACCCCCTTCTTTTCCGGGAAAAGACTTGCAGCCTCATCGAGCGCTCCGTCGAAAACATCCACGTCTCGCATATCCAAGCGTAGACTTGCCGCTCGTTCCGACCTCAAATCCGAAAGAGCAGAGTCAAGCTTGCATCCGTCGGACGAGCAGATGACGACGCAGCAGCCTTGGGCAAGGAATCGGCGAGCTATCGCGAAGCCTATTCCACTCGAGCCTCCTGTAACAAAGGCCAGCCTGTCATGCAAAAGGCTTCCTTCGTAAACCGGAGTGGCCACGCCCTCCACGTTCTTGTAATTTAAGGCGTGAATCGCCTTTTTCAGTACTTGTTCGACGTCCATGCCGCGCTCTCTAGCCTAAAAGTCTTTTGATCGAGCCTATCTGTTTGGGCGACAACACCGACTTCGCAGCATTTTTCACCGACGTTTTCAGATCGGTCGGAGACGCTTTTTTGTACGCTTCTCGCAAAACTTCCGCATCGTCTCTCATATCGGTGAAAACCTCGAGGAACAGAGGGGCTTCCGACGGCTTTGACAAAGCCTCGAGGCCGGCATCAACCTCCTCTTTCGACCGAGCCGAACGATAGGAGAACCCGACTGACTCAACCCACTCTTTCGCCACGCGCCCGTTTCGCGCGCAGATATAGTTGTCGATAGTCGGCACATTTCGCTCTCCCATGTAGTAATGAAACTCCGACCCACCCCCATTGTTGAGCATGATAATGCGGACATTGTTCCCGACATCTCGCAAGCTGGCAGCGTTCATGTCGTAGAAAAAGGACAGATCCCCAATCAAGCAGTACGCAAGTTTGTCCGTAGAAGCCGCAGCCTGCCCCAAGAAAGAGGACAAACACCCATCTATCCCGAGCGCCCCAACATTCGCATACGTTTTCACACACTCGTCTAATTCAAAAAGCTGGACAACCCGTATGCTATTCAAAACCGCCAAATGAAGAATGGAGCCGCGAGGAATAGATTTCGCAAGCGTTTTTCCAACGTACAGCCCCGACAACGGAATATCCCCGAACGACACGCCGAGTCTTTTCGCTTTCCATAGATCGAAGTAGCCAGTCGAAGCAGAGCCTCGCTCCCCCCTCGGAAAATGAGCAAAGAAAAAGGACGGCGAGCATTCGAACACGACCCGCAACGCGTCGTACGTATCGCGGGGGATGCCGCTTTCCGAAACAGCCCAGTGCTCGATTGCCGAACGGTTCTTCCTGAGAAACAGCTTCACCGCGCTCGAAGCGTAGTTGTTCCCTACAGAAACCACCACATCAGGTAGAAACTCTTTGCCCAAGACGCTCGCGCACACTTCCGAAACAGGATACATGTTGAAAGAGCGATCGAGCTTCAAATTGGATAGATGCTCAACCGCAACGGCACAGTCCCATTCATTCGCAAACACATCAACAGCTTGTGCATCTTCCGAAGAAAACGACACATTCTGCCCAATTACGAGCAGCACCTTCTTGCCCTCGAGCCTCTTTGCGTACGAGACCCACCCGTCCTCAAGAAACGTTTGCGGCGTTTCGAAAATATACGGCTCACACTGGGGAAGCTCGCGTACATCGTAAACCGCATCGTTTCCAACAATGGGAACATTGATATGAACCGGTCCGATCCCATGATGCCGTACTTCCGCCAAAGCGGTTTTCACCAAACGCATTCCAAGCACGTGATCCGCGCGCGACTGCACAACGGGCATATCGACCGAGCACTTGACCCAATCTCCAAAGATGTTTCTCTGATCGATTTTCTGCGTTTCCAGCTGGTCTAAATACCTTGGGTTCTTGTCCGCAGTGATAGCGACAAGTGGCACGTCTTGATAGTGAGCCTCAACGATGCCCGGCAGAAAGTTCGCCACCGCCGTTCCGGACGTGCAGACGCACGCCACCGTCTCGCCTTTCTCCTGTGCGAGTCCCATGGCGAAATACACGAGACTCCTTTCGTCAACGACCGAATGGCACCGAAAGAAAGGATCCGTTTCCACTGAGTGCATTATGGGCATGTCGCTGCCGCCTGGGGCCATCACCACCTCGCGTATGCCGTACGCCTTCAACCCCGCCACCACAATCTGAACCTCTTCGAGATGAGAGTACACCGTTCCTCCTTACTTCAAGCTATTGATAAGCGATTTCAAGCGAGCATAGTACTCGAGTTGGAAATACGGCTCTAAACAACGAGACCTGTCCGAAGAGATGACTTGACTGATAATCCCGGGAACCTCGTCCAGGCTATCCGCAACGGAAACGTAACCGTCGTAGACGCCTTCAAACCACTCAGCACCGGTCACAACTTTGTGATCAGTCGTCTTCAAGACAACGACAGGCGTTCCCGCTATCAACGAGAAAATGGTTCCATGGTAGCGGTCGGTAACGATGGCTTCGAAACGGGAATAATGATCGAACACATCCTCCAAGGCCCGAACGACGCTCTCGCAATCATCCCAATCGACCGAGTGGACGCCTACGGATGTGTCGGTTCGCTCAACCTTGACTTTTTTCGCCAGCTCGAGCATAAGCGAATCTATCTTGTCGTCAGCGTAGTACTTCTCCACATCGTTTCTCATGCAGAATAAAACGCCTTGTCGGGCATGGTCGTACCGACGGGTCCCGATAAGACTCGTCACTATGTCAGGGAACAACTCGATTCTGACGTCAGGGAACAACTCGCACGCAGTGCGAAAGGACACGCGGTCGCGAGCCAAAAGCAAGACGTTTCGACGGCCGCAAAGCGCCTCTCGCGTCTTGTCTCTGTCGCTGGCCCCTTCATAACGAACGGTCTGCGGCAAAAAAACAACCTTGTGGTCGGGAAATGATCGAGGTATCACGCGATGCGCGACCTCGTCCGGATTCTCGTCGTTCATCGTGTAGCCGCTCTGCATGACAAAGAGATCGTTTGGCCGAACCTTCTTCTGCAACTCACTTACAATGCGCCTGGGATTTCGGAAGAACGACCAAGTGATGATCGGGAACAAGCGACAACCCGGATAGTTGTCCCGAATCCATCTCTCTATGCAGACGCGCTGTGCCTGATCCCCCAGATTAGGATGTGATGGACGACCGAAATACCAGATCGTTGGAACATCGATCTCTTCAAGCGACGCTATCTCAGCCGCAAGCTTTCTTCCCGAGTTCCTTTGAAAAGGATATTTGCATGCCCTCCAAACGCACAGAGCAACCCTTTTCACAACGGGGAATCGCTCCAAGCTTTTCTTCATCGCCAAACGATTCATAAGCACCATCCTTGCAATCAACCAACCCGCGGGCATTGTTCTTGAAAAAGTTGCACGACATCACGCTGGCGCACCGACCACCCAGCAAGGTAAGCTGGACGGAAACGGCTGTACCCCCGCCATGCCAGCTCCTCCCCTACATCCCCTGCTCGGCGTAGCGCGCCTCGGCGGCGTCCTTGGCCGCCGACCACCACGCCTCGTTGGCCCGGTACCACTCGACGGTCCGGGCCAGCCCCTCGGAGAAGT
>DXCU01000046.1 GCA_019115845.1 Candidatus Rubneribacter avistercoris
AGGCCCTACGCCATCTTGCAAGCCATCATCTTACAAACCGCCCCTCCCCGTTCATTTCATGACGCTGCGGCATCGGCGTCCCCATATGCTAGAATCATGGTTTGCCGAATTCGGCAGCAGCATTGTCCGACGACGGATGACCGAGGAGCACCATGGCGCGCAACGCACACGCATCTTCCCTGAAGCGGAACTGGTTCACCATCGCGTCCCTCGTCTCGAAGGACTTCAAGCTCAAGTACCGCCGCAGCATGCTCGGCGTCCTGTGGTCGGTCCTGAACCCGCTGCTCATGATGTGCGTGCTGGCCGCCGTGTTCACCAACGTCCTCAAATTCGGCGACGTGGAGAACTTCCCGCTTTACCTCATCTTGGGAAACGTCCTGTTCGCCCTCATGGCCGACTCCACCGGCGGCGCCATGACCTCCATTTTGGAATCCGCGCCCCTCATCAAAAAGATCCGTATCTCCAAGATGATCTTTCCCTTGGAGAAGGTCCTGTTCCAGCTGGTGAACTTCGCCATATCGCTCATAGCGGTGGCCATCGTCATGGTGTTTTTCCGCGTGGCGCCCACGCTCAACCTGCTGGCCCTGCCGCTTCTGCTCATCTACATGCTGCTGTTCTGCAGCGGGCTGGGCATGCTGCTTTCGGCCCTGGCCGTGTTCTTCCGCGACGTATGCCACCTCTGGGGCGTCGTCATCACCGCCTGGACCTACGCCACGCCCCTGTTCTACCCCATAACGCTTTTGCCCGACTGGATGCAGCGGGCCGAGGCGTTCAATCCAATGTATCACTACGTCACCTATTTCCGCGACATCGTCATGTACGGAACGTGGCCCGGCATCACGGAGAACCTCGTGTGCCTGGGGATGGCGCTGATCACCTTCGCCGTGGGCCTCGTCGTGTTCAAGCGCTCCGAGAAGAAGTTCATCCTCTACGTTTAGGCGGTCACCATGCCCGAGAATGTCAACGTCACGCCCCTGGCCGGCCCCTCCGCCGACACAAAAGCCCAACCCGCCGACGGACGCCCCGTCATGGTGTCGGTCGACCATGTCTCCATGGTGTTCAACATGGCAAGCGAGCAGCTCAACAGCCTGAAGGAGTACGCCATAGCCATCGCCCGCCGCGAGCTTATGTTCAAGGAGTTCCGCGCTCTGGACGATGTCTCCTTCGAGGTGCGCAAAGGAGACGTGTTCGGCATACTGGGGACGAACGGCTCCGGCAAGTCCACCATGCTCAAGATCGTCGCCGGCGTGCTCGAGCCAACCGAGGGGTCGTGCGTCATCAACGGCAACATCGCCCCCCTCATCGAGCTGGGAGCGGGCTTCGACTTCGAGCTGACCGCCCGCGAGAACATCTACCTCAACGGCGCGCTGCTCGGCTACTCCAAAAGCTTCATCCGGCAGCACTTCGACGAGATAGTGGAGTTCGCCGAAATCGATAAGTTCCTCGACATGCCCATGAAGAACTACTCCTCGGGCATGGTGGCGCGCATAGCGTTCGCCATCGCCACGGTCATCGTGCCGGAGATACTCATCGTGGACGAAGTGCTTTCCGTCGGCGACTTCATGTTCCAGCAGAAGTGCGAGCGGCGCATCATGACGCTCATCAAGGAGCACGACGTCACGGTGCTCATCGTCTCCCACAACAACGACCAGATAGAGCGCCTGTGCAACAAGGCCATCTGGATAGAGAAGGGCCACACGCGCATGATCGGCAGCGCCGAGGACGTCTGCCGCACCTACCGCGTGCTCGGCGGCCACGTCGGCAGCCCCGAGGCCGAGCAGCGCGTGTTTGCCATGCTGAACGAGCAGGTGAGCGTGCCCGAGCGCCTGACGGACACCATCAGCGCGGAGTCGCGCTACGGCACGGCCGCCAAGCTTGTGGAGGAATGCGGCTACGACGAAGGGGGAACCGTCATCCTGGCCCCCGGCGAGCTGGCCTCACCCTGCCTGGCGAGCGCGGGACTGTCCGGCTTACTTGACGCGCCCGTGCTCTTGACCAGGGAGGACGGCGTTCCCGACATAACCGCGCAGGAGCTTAAGCGGCTGGCGCCCCGCATGATCGTCCTTGTGGGAGGAGAGGGCGTCTTGTCATCCGAAGTCGCCCGGCAGGCCGCCCGGGCATGCGCCTCAAACGCGGACATCGTCCGCATAGAGGGTCAGGCCCCGTGCGACATCGCGCGCGAGCTTTACCGGTTCGGGAAGGAGCGCGCAACCGGCGGCGCGGCCGGCGAAAGCTCCCCGACGTGGGGGGACACGGCCATCATCACCTACGACGGCTGCACGGGGGACCTGATCTCGTTTCTGCCCTACACGTTCCGGAAGAAAACGCCCACGTTCTTTGTCCGCGAGCATGGCGTGGTGGACGAACAGACCGCCGACATCCTCCGCTTTGGCGCGTTCAAGCACCTGCTCGTGCTCGGCGGCGAGGTCCACGTCCCCGAAGCGTTCCTTGCGGAATGCGCCGCTGCGGGCACGACGTTCGAACGCGTCTGCGGAAACGGCCCCTACCACGCCAACGAGCTGATCAACGACCTCATGACGTCCGACCGCCCCGGGTTCGACGGCATCTCCATCGACCGTTTGATAGTCACGTCGGTTTGGAACCCCTTCGACGCGTTCGCCGCCGGCGCCTACGCCGGAAAGACCCACTCGGCGTTTCTGCTGGAGGACACGCAGGATCTGGACAGCGTGGCGCATGCGCTCGACTACATAAAGCGGCGGCGCGGCGCGGTCAAGCACCTGACGTTTTTGGGCGACGACATCCGATTCGGCAAGCTCGACAAGGAGATACTGGCGAAAGCGGTCATGCTTGCCGAATGAGCGCAGCCGGCCTGCGGCGACGTCGCGCGAGCTGCAACGCCGCCGCAGGGCCGCCGCCGGCATCCGCCCTACGCGCGCAGATCCACCCCCAGCTCGGCCTGCACCAGATCGAACGCGGCGTCGATGGCCTTGTCCATATCGTAGTACTTGTAGCCGCCCAAACGCCCGGCGAACACCACGTTGCCCTCTTGCTCGGCGAGCTTCGCGTACTCGGCGTACAGCGCGCTGTTACGCTCATCGTTGATGGGATAGTATGGCTCATCGCCCGGCTCCCACGATGCCGGGTACTCGCGCGTGATGATTGTGGTCGGCTGGGTGCCAAACTCAAAGTGCTTGTGTTCGATGATACGCGTGTAGGGCACCTCACGCTCGGTGTAGTTCACCACCGCGTTGCCCTGCCAGTTCTCGCTCTCCACACGCTCGCTCTCGAAGCGCAAGCTACGATACTCGAGTGCCCCCAGCCGGTAGTCGAAGTACTCGTCGATGGGGCCGCAGTAGACCACGCGGTCCGCAATGCCCGCATGCTCGGCGATGAAATCGCGGTACTCCGTGTCCAGCAGCACCTCCGTATCGCCCAGCATGCGCTCCACCATGGCCGTATAGCCGCCCATCGGAATGCCCTGCCAGCGATCGTTGAAGTAGTTGTTGTCGTAGACGAAGCGCACGGGCAGCCGCTTGATGATGGAAGCCGGCAGATCGGCGCAGTCGCGGCCCCACTGCTTCTCGGTGTAGCCCTTCACCAGCTTCTCGTACACGTCGCGGCCCACAAGCGACAGCGCCTGCTCCTCAAGGTTCTTCGGCTCGTCCACCGCGCAGGCAGCCTTCTGCTCCTCGATGATGGCGCGCGCCTCGTCCGGCGTGCGGATGCCCCACATCTTCGAGAACGTGTTCATGTTGAACGGCATGTTGTACAGCTCGTCTTTGTACACCGCCACCGGCGAGTTCACATAGTTGTTGAACTCGGCGAAACGGTTCACGTACTCCCACACCGGGCGCAGCGAGGTGTGGAAGATGTGCGCGCCGTACACGTGCACGTTGATGCCGTCCGTCTCCTCCGTGTGGATGTTGCCGGCAATGTGGCTGCGACGATCGATGACCAGGCAGGTCTTGCCCACCTTCCTCGCCTCGTGCGCGAACACGGCCGACGTGATGCCGGCGCCGACGATCAGGTAGTCGTAATGGGATTCCATGAACCGTCCTTTCAGTTGCTTAAAAGCTTCACTAGCATACCAGAGAAGCACAGGGGTGCGTGCGCGGTACTTTGCTTGCTAGGCGATTATTTTGTACAAACGCATATCCCCTTCGGAGAGCACCGCTTCCAAACCAGGAGTGCTGTCGCTGATCCCGCAAAAGCCTTTCCAGAAACCGCGATCGTAGGAAGCCAAGTAACGCCTCTCTTCTCGGTAACCGTCAACATCCAGAACCAACACATACTCGGCACCGAGGTCATGCACCGCCTGACGTACTCTGTCATTATCGGCAATATCGTCGATATCTGTGCGTATGGTCTTGCTTTCCTGCGTCTCGCGCGCAAGCTTATCCCAGAAGCTTCGGTAGTACACGTTCAGGCCGTTCGTCGCATAAGCGAACACACTCCCATCATGAGGTTGGTTCAGGATAAGAGCCCCCTCGGGAACAACCTCCTCGACCTCGTTGAGAAACTCGACTTCGTCATGGTCGAGAACATTTACCTCCGCCTCACTGTAAGCACGTATTGCATCGGCCTCAAAACTACCGAACGCAGTATCAACATCAAACAAGCCGGGCAGTGAATAACTCGGATAGTAGTTCAATACCGCAAAGGTCATCATTCCTGCAACCAATGGGGCCGCGCCAATCCGAAGATCGCGATTCCTCTCCCTTCCCGCATTCACCACAAGCACCATTGTTTTGATCAGAGCATGAAACCCTAAACACGCTAAAGGGATAGCGCAAATAACCGCCGTTGCCGCCACACGATACGGGTCCGTGTACCAAAACCCTGTAAAGAAATGTTTCCAAAAGCCCTCGGTGCCTGCATCGAATACGTACAGGACGCTCGCCGCAACAAACGAAATCGTCATCCACAGATACGACCGATTCTTGAAAGAGTATGCCGCACCGCACACAACAAGAAAGCCAAGCGCAAGTTGAGACTGAGGCATCACGTAGGCGAAAACAACGGAATTGACCAGCGCCTGACGAACCGATGTCAGCGCTTCCCACGTAAACGAAACCGTCACCTGCATGAAAGGCGCGTAGTACAGCGCCGTCCACACTGCAACAATCCCCAACGCGCACACCACTGCGGCAACCGCCTTCTTAGCACGCGCAGACACCGCTCCGCCTGGCAAACGCCACCCTTCTTCATACGCACGAAACACGCAGTACGGCGCGAGAAACACAACAGCAGTAAACACAGCATTCGGCTGCGTCAAAGCCAGGCCGCACACACCCCACAAAAACGGAAACGCTAACGCACGCCGCCGTCCTCCCGTGCAACCTTTTTCCCAAAATGTCACGAACAGGGCCATGACCGCAGGCAAGGAGGCAAGCGATGCCAGATTCGGAAACAAGGGACCGAACAAAATCAGTCGCCACGGAAACGCCGCAAACGCCACCGACACAATAACTCCACCATAAATGGCAGAGCTCTTTCGGCCGAGCAGACATCCAATAAGGCCATACACGCCCGCAGGAAACACCATGGAAGAAAAGGTGAAATTCACAGCACTTTCCGTCAATGCTGCAGAAACGCCCAACGCATCGCTCACCATAGCGCACAGGCCATGCCACGCAGCCGGGTAAAACGAGGAGACGCTTTCCAGCGGAGAAATATCCGTGTATACGCTGGGATACAATGAGGAATAGTCGCCTGTCTGCACAAACGTTTCAATAAGATTCAAGTGCCATGCGTTGTCGTACTCTTGCACAAAGGTCTCGGTGCCGTCTAGGCTGCGAACGTAAAACACCAGACCCACTGCAGCCGAAAAGACGATGTACAGAACAAGCGTCCTCCACCGCAAACTCGGAAACGCCTTTGCCGCCTCTTCGCATGACGCAATGCCGCGCCTGTGCAAAAACTCCTTCACCGCGCAAGCAACAAGTCCAAGGATAATCGAGCATCCAAGCAAAGAGAAGAGAGAAGACGGCATGCCGATCGCCGACAACACGATGGCGAGAGCTCCGTACGAGGCGAGGGACAGCGCAGGTGCCGCGATCATGCTTGCAATCCGCGAAAACCCTGCGGAACGCATGATCAAAAATCCGGGGGCAAGCAACAAAACGACAGCAAGCACCACTGCTTGGAAAAATTCAGGCCACACTTGTCAAAACCTTTCCCTGTCGCACCTACGACCCGCTCGAAGTGCCTTTAAACGATTGGTCGGGCTAATCTTTCTGCTCTTTCTCGCTCAAGGCCATTTCCTGAATGAGAGAATTCAGGCGCAGTCTCATGCGTGCCACTTTGACCGTCATGCTGAACTCGCGCATGATCAGGACAGCAATCGCATACAGGAATACGAAGTTCGAAGGCGCCTCAAATCCGAGCAAACCAGAAAACCAGTAAGCGATCTGAGGAAAAGCGGCCAAAAGAACAAAACTGCCGGAAAAAAGGAACCAGAAAACCGTGTCTATAGTCTGTATCTCGGCCCTCTTGAGCTTTCGCAGGATCAACGCAAGGACAGCTAATGCCCCTGCAAGAAGAAAGACGCGCAGAGCTACATTCATGTCATCACCTAAACCATTGCACGAATAGAATGGAAATGCAAGTGCGCAGCATGTACGATATCGATTTCGTGAAACTTAGGTAGCTCTCTCCCGCCGTACGGTCACGCATGGACACCTGCACTTCGGAAACCTTTGCGCCTTGACGGATGAGGTACGCAACCGTATCCGGCTCGGGTCCGAAATCAGATTCTCGAGCAAACCTCTCAATCATACCTTTTCCATACAGGCGCATGCCAGACGTCGGATCCGACAGCTTCCTGCCCGTCGTCAATCTCACCATGAACTGGATAAGGGCAGAGCCGGTCATACGAGCCGACAGATGCTTCTTTTCCGTCAGAAACCGCGAGCCTATTACGATATCAGCTCCTGTGGAAACCATATTCTCCACCATGGGGGCTATATACGAAGGATCATGCTGCCCGTCCGCATCAAACTGGATGGCGCAATCGTAACCCCTCCTCAGAG
Source organism: Candidatus Rubneribacter avistercoris (assembly GCA_019115845.1). Classification (GTDB taxonomy): domain Bacteria; phylum Actinomycetota; class Coriobacteriia; order Coriobacteriales; family Eggerthellaceae; genus Rubneribacter; species Rubneribacter avistercoris. Next base: position 6,993 of record DXCU01000046.1, read on the forward strand.
CATACTTCATTCCCGTCTGAAAACCTGCCGTCAAACCCAGGTTCACGGGAAGATCTATCATATTGAAGCCATGCTCCGCACACACTGCACGCGTGGAATCCGACGACCCATCGTTTACTACGACATAGTCGATGCCGGGAGCGCGAGCAATCAACTCGTCAACAGTGGCGACAATGCTCTCCTCTTCATTATATGCAGGTATAATGGCTAGTGTTCTCACGAACCCGTCCCTCGGTTCTCGACATTTCGCTTGTCCGACCTCCAGCGCAAGAACCTCTCATTGCGCGGAAACCCAATTGGCAAAGAAACAGCACCGCTCTCCGCCACCGGTACGCAAGCATAACGCATCTGGGAAGAAAAGAGAACCTTGGGCGCCGCACTTTCGCAATGACTGAACATGGGAACCTTTCTAAAACGCGCATCCCGAGGACGCTTTTGCCAGGTCAGACAACCTCGGGTGCCCCTTGTCCTTCTCGCTCAAGACGACCTTCGTCGGATCGAACGCCGCGTCCCCCGAAAGAGGGGGCCACTCGATGCCGACGTCCGGATCGTCCCAAGCCAGGCCGCCCTCGTCGTTGGGATGGTACACGTCGTCGCACTTGTAGCAGAACTCCGCCCCGTCGGAAAGCACGAGGAAGCCGTGCGCGAAGCCCCGCGGCACGAACAGCTGCCTACCGTTGTCCGCCGAGAGCACCGCCCCCTCCCACTTCCCGTAGGTAGGGCTGCCCGGACGCAGATCCACGCACACGTCGAAGACCTCCCCCCTCACCACGCGCACGAGCTTGGCCTGAGGGTGCGCGACCTGGAAGTGCAGGCCCCGCAGTACGCCCCTCGAGGAGAAGGACTGGTTGTCCTGTACGAACTCGCACGCGATGCCGCCCGCCTCGAAGTCAGGGCGCTTATAGGTCTCCATGAAGCACCCGCGCACGTCTCCGTGGCGCTGCACGTCAACCACAACCACTCCCTCGATGGAGGTTTGAGTAAACGCGAAGCTGCCCGAGACCACCCTTTCTCCTCCCGCCATGCCAGCTCCTCCCCTACATCCCCTGCTCGGCGTAGCGCGCCTCGGCGGCGTCCTTGGCCGCCGACCACCACGCCTCGTTGGCCCGGTACCACTCGACGGTCCGGGCCAGCCCCTCGGAGAAGT
>DXCU01000008.1 GCA_019115845.1 Candidatus Rubneribacter avistercoris
CGCTGGTACCGGGAGGGGAGGCTGAAGGCGTTCGACGAGGGAGGGCGCAAGGTGTACGATACGATAGCCGGCCGCAGGAGGCGGCTGGGGCTGGCCGCCTAGGCCGTCCGGAAAAACGTCCGCACCCCCAACTCCCTATGAAAATGTGGTAAAACAGCCATAAACTCCTTATGAAAATGTGTAAAAAGGAAACGTATTTCCGTCCTGTGTCCTTGGGTGCTCTGTCCTTGGGAGATTGCTCGATACAAGAGGACAGGGGCGAACTAATCGTTGCCCTGGCGTATACCGTATAATGGGCGCATGGAAACGATAGCGATCATAGGAGGCGGCGCGGCGGGATTGGCGGCCGCTGTGGCGGCGGCGCGCGCGGTGCGCGAAGAGGGGGACGGGCGCCGTACCGAGGTTGTGGTGTTCGAGGCCGACGAGCGCGTGGGGCGCTCCATTCTGGCGACGGGCAACGGGCGGTGCAACTTCTCGAACGCGCAGGTGGATGCGGGGATGTACCGCAACGCCGAGTTTGTGGGCAAGGTGCTGGAGGCGCTTGCGGCGGACAGCGCGCGGGAGGCGGCGGATGTGGGCGAAGATGGGTTTGCGGCAGCTTTAGGTTGTGCGGCCGATCCCGTGCATGCGTTCTTCGCCGACCTGGGGCTTGTGTGGCGCGAGGAGGGGGAGGGGCGGCTCTATCCGCTTGCGAACAAGGCGTCGAGCGTGCTCGACGTGCTGCGTGCGGCGCTTGCGCGCGAAGGGGTGCGCGTGGAGTGCGAGCATCGGGCGACGCGCATCGATGCGCCCGAGCGCGCCGGCGATCGCTGGCACGTGCGCTTCGCGGACGGCGCCATCGCGCATGCGCGCGCCGTGATCGTGACGACAGGCGGCCGTACGGCGCGCGACTTGGTGCCCGGCGCGCTCCCCTTCGAGGCGCAGCGTCCGGTGCTCGGTCCGCTGCGCACCGACACGGACCTGGTCAAGCCGCTCAACAACATCCGCGTGCGATGCACGGCCGCGCTCGCGGACCCGGACGGCGCGCCGCGCGCGGCCGAAGCGGGCGAAGTGCTCTTCCGCGATTACGGCGTGTCGGGCATCGCGGTGTTCAACCTCTCGCGCTTCGCGCGCCCGGGTGATGCGCTGCTGCTCGACCTCCTGCCGCAGTTCGACGCCCGCGCATGCGAGCAAAACCTGCGCAATCGCCGCGCTCGCCTCGGTGCGCCCACGGGCGAGGGGCTGCTGGTGGGCATGTTCGTGTCCCAGGTGGCGCGCGCCGTGCTCAAGCAGGCGGGGCTGCGGCCCGATGCGCCCTTTGCGGACGGCGATGCGCCTGCGCTTGCCCGCACGCTCAAAGGATTCGCGCTTGCCGTGCGCGGCGTGGGCGATGCGCGGCAGTGCCAGGTGACGCGCGGCGGGTTCGCCGTCGCGGCGTTCGACGCGCGCACGTTGGAGGCGCGGGAGCTGCCGGGTCTGTTCGCGGCGGGGGAGGCGCTTGATGTGGACGCGCCCTGCGGCGGCTACAACCTGCACTGGGCGTGGGCGAGCGGCATCGTGGCGGGCCGCGCTGCCGCAGCCGCGCTCGCAAAGCGTAAGGAGAAGGGGACGGGCCGTGCTTGAAGTCGCCAACGTGAGGCTTCCGCTTGACGCGGGTGTGCCGGGTCCGCAGGCTAAGGCATGCGTGCGAGCGGCGGCTGCGGGCGCGCTCGGCGTTGCGGAAGGAGCCGTGCGCGACGTGCGGCTGCTCAAGCGCAGCGTGGACGCGCGCAAGAAGCGCGATGTCCACTTCGTGGCGACCCTTGCCGTGCAGCTGGCCGACAGCGCGGCCGAGCGCCGCGCGCTCGCCCAAGGTTGCGCGAACGTGCGCGCGCACGCGCCGTACGCGCCCCTTGCCGTGTCCGACCTCGCCCGCGCGTATGCGGCGTCCGGCGAGCCGCGGCCCATCGTTGTGGGCGCGGGTCCCGCCGGCCTGTTCGCAGCCCTTTATTTGGCGCGTGCGGGCGTGCGGCCGCTTTTGATCGAGCGCGGCGGCAACGTGGACGAACGCCAAGCCGCCGTCGCGGCCTTCGATGCAGGCGGTCCGCTTGATGCGCAGACGAACATCCAGTTCGGCGAGGGCGGCGCGGGCACGTTCTCGGACGGCAAGCTGACCACCAACATCAAAAGCCCGTATGCGCGCCATGTGCTGCGTTGGTTCGCGGACGCGGGCGCGCCCGAGGAGATCCTCTGGCAGGCGAAGCCCCACATCGGCACCGACGTGCTTGCGGACGTCGTGCGCTCCCTGCGCGCGCAGATCGAAGACGCGGGCGGCGAGGTGCGGTTCCATGCGCAGCTCGTTGGGTTGGATTTCGAGGGCGGGCGGCTGGCCGGCGCGGAGGTGCTGGACGGGCGCACGGGAGCGCGGGAGCGCATCGCCGCACGGCGTGTGGTGCTTGCCTGCGGGCATTCGGCGCGCGACACGTTCGCCATGCTCCACGAGGCGGGTGCGTTCATGGAGCAGAAGCCGTTTTCGGTGGGCGTGCGCATCGAGCATTGCCAGGCCGCCATCAACCGGGCGCAATACGGGGATGCCGCCGCGCATCCGGCGCTCGGGGCGGCCGACTACAAGCTGGCCGTCCACCTGCCGGGGGGCCGGAGCGCCTACACGTTTTGCATGTGCCCGGGCGGGGAGGTGGTGTGCGCCGCCAGCGAGGAGGGCGGCGTGGTGGTGAACGGCATGAGCCGCTTCGCGCGCGACGGCGAAAACGCCAACAGCGCGCTTCTGGTGGGCGTGGGGCCGGATGATTTCGGAAGCGATCATCCGCTTGCGGGCGTTGAGCTGCAGCGGCGCATGGAGCGCGCGGCCTACAAGGCGGCGCGTGCGGCCGGCGGCGCGCCGTATGCCGCTCCCGCGCAGACGGTGGGCGACTTTCTGGCCGGTTGCGCTGGGCGCGCAAGCGCCACGGTGCGCCCCACCTACGCGCGCGGCGTGGCTTGGTGCGACCTGCGCGCCTGCCTGCCGCCGTTTATCGCGGACGCGATCGCCGAGGCGCTGCCTGCGCTCGACCGTCGGCTCGCTGGCTTCGCCGATGCCGACGCGGTGATGACCGGCGTGGAAACGCGCAGCTCAAGCCCTGTGCGCATCGTGCGCGACGAGGGGTTGCAGGCACGCGTGCGAACAGGGGAGGGCGCGGAGACTCCGGAGGCTTGCGGCCCGTCGGGGAGCGGCCTCTACCCCTGCGGCGAGGGCGCGGGCTATGCGGGCGGCATCATGAGCGCGGCCTGCGACGGATTGCGCGTGGCCGAAGCGCTTGCGCGCGCCTTCGGCTGACGGCGCGGCGGCAGCGCCAACCCCGCGCCTCCACCGAGGGCCTCCAAAGGCAAGGTAATCCCCTGCGCGCTACTCTTCTCCCAGCTCGTGCGCCCAATCGAAGTCGGGCGGCGGCGCGCACGGGATGTCGGCGTCGTCCGCGTCGGCACCGCCCTCGCGCCCGTCCCACTGGCACGCTTCCATATCCACGCGCCCGTCGGCAAGAAACGTCACGCCCTCGGCTTCGAGCATCGCGCGCTGCTCGTCGGGGCCGCCGAAGACGAAGCCCTTGCACAGCGACCCGTCCTTGAACACAACGCGATGGCACGGAATGCATCCTGGGTCGGTGCCGGGCTTGGGGTTCGTCCGCAACGCGTAACCCACGTAGCGCGCGGACCGCGGCGCGCCGATGAGCCGCCCCACCTGCCCGTAGGTTGCCACGGTGCCGCGCGGCACCTGCCGTACCACCTCAAACACCCGCTTCGAGAAATCTCCCATTGTGCTGCCGTTCCGTCCAATCTGCCTTTTATGCGACGTTTCCTTATCGATGCGGGTTGAGGGGTTTGAGCCTGCATCGAAGCGCTGCGAGGCTGAACCAAAAAGCCCGGATTCAACTTCGCGTGAGTTCCTTGAGCACGCCCAGTATACGGCAACTCGCAAATCGGGGTACAATGCCCGTAGTGTTTCCTGTCGCGCCACGCCGGCGCATCCGTCGGGAAGGAGCCCCATGCCCGTTCGCGCAACCTTCGAGGAGGCCGCCGATGCGCTCAAGCGCGGCCAGGCGGTGGTGTTTCCCACGGACACCGTGTACGGCCTGGGCGTTTCCATCCGCGCGACCGCAGGCCCCGATGCGCTTTACGCGCTGAAGGAGCGCGACCGCGGCAAGCCCATCGCCTGGCTCGTTGGCTCGCCGGATGACCTCGACCGCTACGGCGCGGGCGTCCCCGACTTCGCGCGGGCTGCCGCAGCGCGCTTCTGGCCGGGTCCGCTCACGCTCGTCGTGCGCGCTTCGAAAGCGGTGCCGCCCGCGTTCCGCTCGGATGCGGGCACCGTCGGCCTGCGCATGCCCGGCAACGCGCGCGCCCTCGCGCTCATCCGGGCGGCGGGCTGCCCGCTGGCCACCACGTCCGCGAACATCTCCGGGCATCCCGCGCCGCGCTCGCTTGCCGCGGTCGATCCCGCGCTCGCCTCCCGCGCAGCTGCCGTCCTGGCCGACGACGCCGATGTCCACGACGCCGGCAAAAGCGGCGTGGCCTCCACCGTCCTCGACTGCACAGGCCCGCGCCCGCGCGTGCTGCGCGAAGGGGCCATCACGCTCTCCGACATCGAGACGCTGAGCGAGGAAGGAAAATAACCATGACTTCCACTGCGTCAAGCATTGTCCGCGAGGATCTGAAATGCCCTTCAGCCGACGGGTCGTACCAGATCAAAGGGCTGCTTTGGCAGCGCTTTGACGTCGCTTCGGGCGCCGCGTGTCCGCGCGGCGTCTTTCAGATCGTCCACGGCATGGCCGAGCACATGGCTCGCTATGACGAGTTCGCGCGCTACCTCGCACGTCAGGGGTTCGTCGTGTGCGGCGAGGACCATGTGGGCCATGGTCGCACGGCCGCCACGCCGGATGACCTCGGTCACATTCCGCTCGCGTACGGCAAAGAGGCCCTCATTGCCAACGTGCACGAGCTGCGCCAGCAGATGACGCGCCGTGTGGGCGAGTCGATCCCCTACGTCCTGTTCGGCCATTCCATGGGCAGTTTCATCGTGCGCGCCTACCTGGCGCGTCACGGGGACGGGCTGGCCGCCGCGGTTCTCTGCGGCACGGGCAACCCGCCGCGCGCTTTGTCGAAGGCGGGCAACCTGCTCGCGCGCCTGGTCGCGCGCTTCGCAGGGGAGCATCGCCGGAGTGCGCTTATCGACGGCATGGGCGCGGGCGCCTACGGCAAGCGCATCGAAGGCGCTCGCACGCCCTTCGACTGGCTGTCCGTCGACCCCGACGTGGTGGACGCCTTCATCGCCGACCCGCTGTGCGGTGCGATGTTCACCGTGGGCGGCTATGCGGCCCTCACCGACCTTACCGGAGAGGTGGCGTCGCCTGCCTGCGCACAGCGCGTGCCGAACGACCTGCCGCTGCTGTTCGTTGCGGGAACGAAGGATCCGGTAGGCGATGAAGGTCAAGGCGTGCGCGCCGCCGTCGAGCTTATGCGTCAAAGCGGCGTGGAGCGCGTGGATGAGATCCTCTACGAGGGCATGCGGCATGAGGTGCTGAACGAGCCGGAGCGCGCCCGCGTGTTCGCGGACGTGGCCGAATGGACGGAGGCGCGCCTGGCCGAACGCTTCCCCGATTCCGAAGCGCAGCGCCCTTGGGCCGAAGCGTGCGCCGCCGAGCGGCGGGAAGGCGGGGAAGGGGAGGAGGGCGAGGCTTCGCTCGGCGGGTGCGGCGTCGTTCCCGCCGACCGCAGCGTCCCCGCCGGCCACGACGCCTCCGTCGGCTTTGACGTCGCCGGCGGGCAAGGCGAACAGCGCAAGGAGGCTTTTCTATGACCGCACGCTACGTGATAGCGCTCGACCAGGGAACCACGTCCTCGCGCGCCGTGCTGGTGGACGCGCGGGGGCGCGCCGTGGGCGCGGTGCAAAACCCCTTCCCGCAGATCTACCCGCAGCCGGGCTGGGTGGAGCATTCGCCCACCTACCTTTTGTCCTCCCAGCTGGGAGCGCTCACCGAGCTGGTGGTGTCCCACGGTCTTGCGCCCGCCGACATCGCCGGCATCGGCATTGCGAACCAGCGCGAAACCTGCGTCGTGTGGAACCGCGAGACGGCGCGCCCGGTGAGCAACGCCATCGTGTGGCAGTGCCGTCGCACGGCGCCGCTCATCGAGCAGCTGGCGGCCGACCCGCAAACGGTGCGCGCCATCGCCGAGCGCACGGGGCTTGTTCCCGACGCGTACTTCTCGGCCAGCAAGATCAAGTGGATCCTTGACAACGTGCCGGGCGCGCGCGAGGACGCGCAGGCGGGCAAACTGGTGTTCGGCACGGTGGACACCTGGCTGATCTGGCAGCTCACCAGCGGGAAGGTGCACGCCACCGACCCCACCAACGCCAGCCGCACCATGCTGTACAACATCCACGAGATGCGTTGGGACCCGTGGTTGTTCGACCTGTTCGACATCCCGCTGTCGATGGCGCCCGAGGTGCGCCCCTCCGCGGGCGGCTTCGGCCTCACCTCGCATCCCGGCGTGGTGGAGGGCGTGCCCATCCTCGGCGTGGCGGGCGACCAGCAGGCGGCGTTGTTCGGCCAGCGCTGCTTCGAGCCGGGCCAGGCGAAGAACACCTACGGCACCGGCTGCTTTCTGCTCATGCACACGGGCGGCAAGGCGTGCCGCTCAAGCCACGGCCTCCTCTCCACGCTGGCGGCCAGCGCGCCGGGCGCGGCGGGACCGGAGTACGCGCTGGAGGGCAGCGTGTTCACGGCGGGCGCGCTTGTGCAGTGGCTGCGCGACGAGCTGGGGCTTGTCGCCACGGCGGCCGAGACGGAGGAGCTGGCTGAAAGCGTGCCCGACACGGGCGGGGTGTACGTGGTGCCGGCGTTCACGGGCCTGGGCGCGCCGCATTGGGACGCGGAGGCCCGCGGCGCCATCTACGGGTTGACGCGCGGCACGTCGCGCGCGCAGGTGGTGCGCGCCGCGCTGGAGGCGCTCGCGTACCAGGTGCACGACCTCGCCGTGGCGATGGAGGCCGACGCGGGCGTGCCCCTGCGCGAGCTCAAGGTGGACGGCGGCGCGTCGGCGAACGGTTTTCTCATGCAGTTCCAAAGCGACATCTTGCGCACGCCGCTTGTCCGTCCGCAGAATACGGAGGCAACAGCGCTTGGCGCGGCGTATCTCGCCGGGTTGGCGGGCGGGTTCTGGAAGGACACCGCGCAGCTGCTTGACCTGGGCGGCGATGCCACGCGTTTCGAACCGCGGATGGACGGTGCCTGTCGTGCGCGGCTTTTGGACGGTTGGGCGCGCGCCGTGGGCCGCACGATGGAGAAGGGCCGCTCGCGCGCCGTCGGGCGCGTCGGCGGGCGAGGATCGAAAGAGGGGTTGTCCTAGAATGAGGATCAGCATTGCGAGCGACCATGCGGGCTACGAGCAGAAGCAGGCGCTCGTCGACCATCTGACAGAGCAGGGCCACGACGTGATCGACCGCGGGCCCGACACCGACGCGCGCGTGGACTATCCCGATTACGCCGCCCTCGTGGCGCGGGACGTGGCAGGCGGCGCGGCCGAGCGCGGCGTGCTCGTGTGCGGCACGGGCATCGGCATGGCCGTTGCCGCGAACAAGGTGCGCGGCATCCGCGCCGCCAACGTGACCAGCCCCGTGTTCGCGGCGCTCGCGCGCGAGCACAACGACGCCAACGTCGTGGCCGTCTCGGGCCGCTTCGTGGACCTTTCCACCAATCGCGAGATCGTGGACACCTTCCTCTCCACCGACTTCGGCGGCGGCCGCCACGCGGACCGCGTGTGCAAGATAAGCGCTCTGGAAAGCGAGTAGCCCGGGCGTTTTGCTCGGACTCGCGTGCTGCCGAGGCTTTTCGCGCATGTCGGGCGCCGGGCGCAGGGCCCTGTTCGTCGGCCGTCGAGCGCGGGTTCCCGCGCTCGCGGGCGTTTCGTGCGCTGCCGGGGCGCCCGCCGCCTCGGCCGATCCCCTTCGGGCCCGCGTGCCCCGCGCCGGCTCCGTTGTGCTAGCATACGACGAAACATTCCGTCGAAAGGAACCGTCATGCCCTTGACCTATCTGCCCCAGTCCGATCCCGCGGTGGCCGACGCGCTTCGCCAGGAGCTTGCCCGCCAGCGCGACTCCGTGGAGCTCATCGCCTCGGAGAACTTCACGTCGCCCGCCGTCATGGAGGCCGTGGGCAGCGTGCTCACGAACAAGTACGCCGAGGGCTACCCCCGCAAGCGCTACTACGGCGGCTGCGAGAAGGTGGACATCGTGGAGGACCTCGCGCGCGACCGCGCCTGCGAGCTTTTCGGCGCGAAGTTCGCCAACGTGCAGCCCCACTCGGGCGCCAACGCCAACCTGGCGGCCTACTTCTCCATCCTAAAGCCGGGCGACACCATCTTGGGGATGAGCCTGGATCAGGGCGGGCATCTCACGCACGGCAGCCCCGTGAACTTCTCGGGCAAGCTCTACCACGTGGAGGCCTACGGGCTTGACCCCGAAACCGAGACCATCGACTACGACGCGCTTCTGGCCCAGGCCAAAAAGTGCCGCCCCCGCGTGATCGTGGGCGGCGCGAGCGCGTACCCGCGCGTCATCGACTTCGAGCGCATGGTCGCCATCGCGCGCGAGGTGGACGCGTACTTCATGGTGGACATGGCCCACATCGCCGGCCTCGTGGCCACGGGCGCGCACCCAAGCCCCGTGCCGCATGCCGACATCGTGACGTCCACCAGCCACAAGACCATGCGCGGCCCGCGCGGCGGCTTCATCCTCTCAAACGACGAGGAGCTGGGAAAGAAGATCAACAGCGCCGTGTTCCCCGGCTCTCAGGGCGGCCCGCTCATGCACGTCATCGCCGGCAAGGCCGTGGCGTTCGGCGAGGCGCTCAAGCCTTCGTTTGCCGAATACATCGACCACGTGGTGGAGAACGCCCGCGTCATGGGCCAGGGCATGATGGACGGCGGGCTTCGCCTGGTGTCCGGCGGCACCGACAACCATCTGTGCCTGGTGGACCTCACGCCCGCCGACGTCACCGGCAAAGACGCCGAGAAGCTGCTCGAAAGCGTGGGCCTCACGGTCAACAAGAACACCATCCCCAACGAGCCGCGCAGCCCCTTCGTCACAAGCGGCATCCGCGTGGGAAGCGCCGCGGCCACCACGCGCGGTTTCACGGCCGAGGACTTCTACCAGGTGGGCCAGCTCATAGCCGCCGCGGTGTTCAACGCGGGCGACGAGGCGAAGCTCGCCGACATCCGCGCCAAGGTGGACGCCATGCTGGCCGCGCATCCGCTGTACCCGGAGCTTTCGTACTAGGAAGGGGAGGGCGCATGTCCTACGACCGCGTCACCGTCGTCGACCATCCCATGGTGCAGCACAAGCTGTCCAAGCTGCGCAACAAGGACACCTCCTCGAAGGACTTCCGCGCCCTCGTGCGGGAGCTTGCCCTGTTCGAGGGCTACGAGGCCACGCGCGACCTCGCTTTGGAGGACGTGGAGGTGGAGACGCCCATCTGCAAGGCCTCCTGCAAGCAGGTGGCCGGCAAGAAGATGGTCATCGTGCCCATTCTTCGCGCGGGCCTCGGCATGGTGGAGGGCATCCAGGAGCTTATGCCCTCCACGTTCGTGGGGCATCTCGGCATGTACCGCGACCCCGAGACGCACGAGCCGCACGAGTACTATGCGAAGCTGCCCGACAGCATCGCCCAGCGCGACGTGCTCGTGGTGGATCCGATGCTGGCCACCGGCGGTTCGGCCACCGCGGCCATCCAGTACCTGCGCAAGCTCGGCGTGAGAAACATCAAGCTCGTCGTGCTCGTGGCCGCGCCCGAGGGCATAGAGGCCGTGCTCGCCGCCGACCCCGACGTGCGCATCTACACCTGCGCGATCGACGAGGGCCTCAACGAGCGCGCCTACATCGTCCCCGGCTTAGGCGACGCCGGCGATCGCATCTTCGGCACGAAGTAGCACTCCGGCGGGCCGCTGCCGCGCGCCCAAGCGGGCGCGTCCCCGCCCCTTGCAGGGCGAGGCGGGGGCAGAAGGCCCGGTGGGCTGCCGCTTTCCCGGCGTGCCCCGGTATTCGCGTCCCTCGCCCTCCCCGTAGGGCGAGGCGGGGAAGGAGGAGGTTTGACAATGGTCATCGACCACCGTCCCAGCTGGGACGAGTACTTCATGAAGCTGGCGCACGAGGTGGCCACGCGCACCACGTGCGTCCGACGCGCGGTGGGCGCGGTCATCGTGAAGGACCGCCGCATCCTGGCCACGGGCTACAACGGAGTGCCCACGGGCTTGCGCCACTGCGCCGAGGTGGGGTGCTTGCGCCAGCAGCTTGGCATCCCCTCGGGCCAGCGCCAGGAGATCTGCCGCGGCCTGCATGCCGAGCAGAACGCCATCATCCAGGCGGCGCGCTACGGCACCAACATCATGGGCGCGTCCATCTACGTCACAACGCAGCCGTGCGTGACATGCGCCAAGATGATCATCAACGCCGGCATCGAGGAGATCGTCTACCAAAACCCCTATCCCGACGAGCTGTCCATGTCCATGCTCGAGGAAGCGGGCATCAAGCTGCGCGTGTTCGAAGGCTGAGCAGAGGGGCGGCCCGCGCACGCCGCCCGCCGCAGCCGCGTCGCCCCCAACGACCCTCGCCGCAGCCACGTCGCTCCAGCGCCCCCGCCGCGGCCGCACGCACGCCGCCCCTCGCCGCGGCCGCGATGTCCGCAGCGCCCTCGCGCCTTGCGTTTCCGCCGTGCGGCAGATCCGGCCCCGTCAGGCGCGGCCGCCTTGCCCCCGGGCCGCGTCGTTGGCCCCGATATGCAGTCCCAGCGGTCCTTCGCCCAACTTTATGCAGTTTTCGGCTGCTTCGGCTCCCCGTTCACCCGGAAATTCTAGGTTTTTGCAACCTTGCCGCACGCTGGAGGGGAACTTCTGCTATGGTACGTAACGGCTTGGTGGAATGCGCATCAAAAGCGCGGTCAGCAGGAAAGCGGGTTATGGCAGGAGCTATCGTGTTGGGGGCGTTGGCCGGTGCGGCGGGGTTTGTGCCGCTGTTCGCCGGCTTGCGAATGACGAGACGGGTGACCGATACCAGCAACATAGGGCACGCAGGCGCCTTGCTTCTGGGCGTGCTGCTATCGTTCATCGTGATCTTCGTGTCCGCCATCATCTGCATCGTGGCGGCGCGCGATCTCGTTCTCCCCTTCGTTTTGGCCGAGGTTGTGGCGCTTGCGGCTGTGGCCATCGGCTTCGGCGTGGTGAAACTGGTGCGTAAGTGAGGATGGAAAGGTAAGACACGTGAACCCTCTTGAAACTCTTGCGGAGGAGATTCCCCATCTCCAGTCGTCGTTCAATTCGGCATTCGTGCTCGGTGGGGACGGAGTCGGGCTGACCCAGTACATCTTCTGGATGATCATCTGCCTGGTCATCACGCTTATCGTGGTGCTCGCGGCCAGCAAGCGCCTCTCGCTCGTCCCGTCCGGCAAGTTCGCCGGCATGGTGGAGTACGGTTACGAGTTCGTGCGACGCGACATGGGACAAAGCGCCATCGGCCACGGCTTCAAGCGCCATGTGCCCTTCCTGGCCACGCTGTTCTTCTTCATTCTCATCTCGAACTTTGTGGGGCTTATCCCCGGCTGCAAGACGCCGACGGGCTCCATCAGCGTTACGTGGGCGCTGGCCATCATCTCGTTTGTCTACTTCAACTACTGGGGCGTGAAGGCGCACGGCGGCTGGGGCTACATCAAGTCCATCGCCCCGTCGGGGCTGCCGAAGCCCATGGTGCCCGTCATCTGGTTCTTCGAGTTCCTCTCCATGGTGCTGCGCGCGCTCACGCTGGCCGTGCGACTCTACGGCAACATGTTCGCGGGCCACATGGTGCTCGGCATCTTCGCGCTGGCCGCGAGCGTGTTTTTGGGAGCGGCCATCCAGGGCGCCGGCGCCGTGTACGGCGGCATCTCGGTGGCGTGGGTGCTGTTCCTCATCGCCATGTACGCGCTTGAGGTGCTCGTCGCCTTCCTGCAAGCTTACGTGTTCACCATCCTGTCGGCGGTGTACATCTCGCTGGCGACGTCTGAGCACTAGGAGCTGCCCCGCGCGCCCGCCTGGGGCGGGTCGCGCCAATCCCTTGGGTTTCATCGGCGTATCCACCGCCGGATGGACATAGTACGATCGGAGTTTCCGGGAGCGGCCCGGAAACGGTAAAAGGAGGACACTGTGGAAATTACACTCGCTGCCTTGAAGCTCGTGGGCTACGGCCTGGCCACGTTCGGCCCTGGTCTTGGCATCGGCATCGCCTGCTACGGCTGCTGCATGGCCACCGCCCGCCAGCCCGAACTGCAGGGCCGTCTGTTCACGAACTTCATCATCGGCGCCGCCCTCGCCGAGGCCCTCGCCCTCATCGGCTTCGTGCTCGTCTTCATCGTGTAACCTGAGCCTTCATCGGGAAAACGCCGCATGAGGCTGTAAGGAGGTTACCACGTGAAAGAACAAGCGAGGACAACGGGGGCCCGCATCGGGTTCGTCGCGGTCGCCGCAGGCGGCCTCACGCTCACGTCCCCTGCGCTCGCGTTCGCGGCCGAAAGCGAGTCGGCCGGCATATCGGCGATCCTGCCGGACATGGCGGAGTTCATCCCCATGCTCATCGGCTTCATCGTGGTCGCCGTCGTGCTGCTGAAGTTCGGCTGGCCGAAGTTCGAGGGCATGCTGGAGAAGCGCGAGCAGCTCATCAAGGACTCCCTTGAGAAGTCCGAGCAGGCCCGCATCGAGAGCGAGCGCGTGCTCGAGGAGTACAAGCGCCAGCTGGAGGACGCGAAGAGCCAGGCCGCCCAGATCGTCGCTGACGCCAAGAAGACCGGCGAGGCCGTGAAGGCCGACATCACCGACAAGGCGCAGGTCGAGGCTGCGGCGATGATCGAGAAGGCGCACGCCGCCATCGAGGCCGAGAAGACGGCCGCCATATCCGAGCTGCAAGGCTCGGTGGCCGACTTGTCGGTGGCTGTCGCATCCCGCCTGATCGGCGAGGATCTGAACGACGACGAGCATCGCAAGATCGTCGAGCGCTATGTGAACGAGGCGGGCAGTTTCAATGCCAACTAACCGCCATGTTCTCAAGGAAAAGGTTGCGGCGTACGCGTCGATCCTGCTGGACGGCGCATACGAGGCAGGCGGCCAAGACGCCGTGCTCGAGGTTCGCGACCAGGCCGAGCGCGTCATGCGCATCGCGCGTTCGAACATGGACCTCTCCAGCTCCCTTGAGGACAGCTCCTATACGCCCGAGCAGAGGAACGAGCTTGCGCGCAAGGTGTTCGCGCAATGCCATCCGGTCCTTGTCGACGTTTTGGCCGTCATGGCCGAACGCGGGGATTTCGCGTTGCTGTCGCGCGTATGGGCCAGCTACGGAGAGCAGCTCGAACGCAAGCTGAACGTCACCGTCGTCGACGTCACGACCGTCGTCGAACTGGACGATCACCTGCGCGAGGTCATTGTGAAGAAAACCGAAGCCGATCTGGGGACGAACGTCGTGCTGCGCGAGCATGTCGACCCGGCCCTGATCGGCGGCATATTGATGAGCGCGAACGGCAAGCGCATCGACGCCAGCGTCCGATCGCAGCTGGAGAACGCTCGCAACGTGCTCAGACTATCAACAGATGGAGGTGAATGCTAGTGACTGAGATCACCGCACAGTCCATTGACGACGCGCTGCGCAAGCAGCTCGACGCGCTGAGCACCAGCGTCGAATCCCGCGAGGTGGGCACCGTCATCCAGGTGGGCGACGGCATCGCGCGCGTCGATGGCCTGAAAGACGCCATGGCGGGCGAGCTGCTGGAGTTCGTGGGTGTTGACGGCCAGACCGTGTACGGCATGGCCCAGAACCTCGAAGAGGACGAGGTCGGCGCGGTTTTGCTGGGCGACGTCACTGCTATCAAGGAGAACGACCAGGTAAGGACGACCGGTCGTCTGGTGGAGGTTCCCTCGGGCAAGGCCCTGCTCGGCCGCGTGGTGAACCCGCTCGGCATGCCCATCGACGGCAAGGGCCCCATCCAGGCCGAGGGCACGCGCCCGGTGGAGTTCAAGGCGCCCGGCGTCATCTACCGCCAGCCCGTCGAGGAGCCCATGCAGACCGGCATCTTGGCCGTGGACGCGATGATCCCCATCGGCCGCGGGCAGCGCGAGCTTATCATCGGCGACCGCCAGACCGGCAAGACCGCCATCGCGGTGGATGCGATCATCAACCAAAAGGGTCAGGACATGATCTGCATCTACGTCGCCGTGGGCCAGAAGGCGTCCACGGTGGCCGGCGTGGTGGAGACGCTGGAGAAGCACGGCGCCATGGACTACACCATCGTCGTGAACGCCTCCGCGTCCGACTCCGCCCCGCTGCAGTACATCGCCCCCATGGCGGGCGCCGCCATGGGCGAGTACTTCGTCTACACGGGCGAGGACGGCAAGCCCGCCGGTCCAAAGAACAAGGGCCGCGCGGTCCTTATCATCTACGACGACCTGTCCAAGCAGGCCGTGGCGTACCGTCAGATGTCGCTGACGCTGCGCCGTCCTCCGGGACGCGAGGCGTACCCGGGCGACATCTTCTACCTGCATTCGCGCCTGCTGGAGCGCGCGGTGAAGATGTCCGACGACATGGGCGCGGGCTCCATGACGGCGCTGCCGATCATCGAGACGCAGGCTGGCGACGTGTCCGCCTACATCCCCACCAACGTCATCTCCATCACCGACGGCCAGATCTACCTGCAGACCGACCTGTTCTTCCAGGGGCAGCGTCCCGCCGTGGACGTGGGCATCTCCGTGTCCCGCGTTGGCGGATCGGCCCAGGTGAAGGCCATGAAGCAGGTTGCCGGCACGCTGAAGCTCGACCTGGCCGCCTATCGCGAGCTCAAGGCGTTCACGCAGTTCGGCAGCGATCTGGACAAGGCCACGCAGGATCAGCTCAACCGCGGCGCGCACATGACCGAGCTGCTGAAGCAGAACCGCTACAACATGCTTTCCGTCATGGACCAGGCGGCGGTCATCTTCGCAGGCGGCCACGGCTACCTGGACGACCTGCCGGTGGGCGACGTGCTGCGCTTCCGCGCCGAGCTGCTCGACTTCCTGCACGCCTCCAAGCCCGAGGTGTTCGAGGCGCTTGAGAAAGAGCGCAAGTTCACCGACGCGATAGAGGCCGACCTGAGCGCCGCGATCGAGGCCTTCAAGCTTCAGTTCGCCCCCTCGGCCTAAAGGCGGTAGACCATGCCCAACCTTCACGACATAGAAAGGCGCATCAACTCCGTCTCCTCGACGAAGCAGATCACGCGCACCATGGAGATGGTGGCGGCCGCCAAGATCCGCCGCGCCAGCGAACGCGTCGAGCAAGCGACCCCGTACTCCGAGTCGATGACGGAGATGCTGGCCGACGTCGCCAAGCGTGTAGGTGGCTCCGAGAACGCGCTTCTGCGCAAGCACGACGAGGTCAAAAACGTGCTGGTGGTGGCCGTGGTGTCCGACCGCGGCTTGGCGGGCGGCTTCAACAGCAACGTGCTGAGGCGCGTCGACCACCTCATGAGGGAGAAGCAGGCGGCCGGCGCGACCGTGCAAATCGTCGCCTGCGGCAAGAAGGCCATCGGGTACTACACCTACCGCAAGGTGGAGCCGGTGCTCGGTTTCGCGGACCTGTCCGCCGATCCGACGGTGGCGCAGGCGGCCTCCGTGGCCGCTTACGCCATAGACGGCTACGTGAACGGGGCCATCGACGAGGTGCACGTTGTGTACAACCACGCGAAGAACGCTGCCGAGCAGCAGCTTCGCACGGAGCTTGTGCTGCCCGTCGATGCGGAGAAGCTCGAGAGGGAGCTGGCCTTGGACGGGGTGGCCGACGGCGCCGGCGCGCAGGGCGCAAGCGACGTGATCTTCGAACCGGGGGCCGAGGCGGTGCTCGACCGCCTGCTTCCGGCCTACGTCCGCACGACGATCTACCACGCGCTCATCGACTCGGCCGCCGCCGAGCAGGGCGCGCGCCGCAACGCCATGATGTCGGCGACGGACAACGCCACCGAAATGGTCGAAACGCTGACCAGACTGTACAACCGCGTACGCCAGGGCGCCATCACGACCGAGATTTCCGAGATCGTGGGCGGCGCTGCGGCTTTGGAGGAATAATGGCTGAACACATGTTTACGAAGGAGGAGCTTGAAGCCGGCAAAGGCGCCACGGGGCGCATCGTGCGCATCGTCGGTCCGGTCGTCGACGTCGAGTTCCCTCCCGATCAGCTGCCGGCGATATACAACGCGCTGACGGTTGACGCGAAGACCGCGGCGGGCGATCTGCACGTCGTCCTCGAGGTCGAGACCCATCTGCCGGGCAACCTGGTCCGTTCGGTGGCCATGAGCTCCACCGACGGCCTTGTCCGCGGGCTGGACGTGATCGACACGGGCCATCCCATCATGATGCCCGTGGGGCCCGAGACGCTCGGCCGCATCTGGAACGTCATGGGCGAGCCGGTGGACGAGAAGCCCATGCCCGAGGTGTCCGGCTACATGCCCATCCACCGTCCGGCTCCCGAATACGACGAGCTGACCACCACCACGGAGATCTTCGAGACCGGCATCAAGGCCATCGACCTGGTGGAGCCTTTCGTCAAGGGCGGCAAGACGGGGCTTTTCGGCGGCGCCGGCGTGGGCAAGACCGTCATCATCCAGGAGCTCATCAACAACCTGGCCCAGGAGCACGGCGGCACGTCGGTGTTCACGGGCGTGGGCGAGCGCACCCGCGAGGGCACCGACCTGTACCTCGAGATGAGCGACTCGGGCGTCATCAACAAGACCTGCCTGGTGTACGGGCAGATGAACGAGCCTCCGGGAGCGCGTCTGCGCGTGGGCCTGGCGGGCCTCACCGAGGCGGAGTACTTCCGCGATCAGGGGCAGGACGTGCTTCTGTTCGTTGACAACATCTTCCGCTTCACGCAGGCCGGCTCCGAGGTGTCCGCACTGCTGGGCCGCATGCCCTCCGCTGTGGGTTACCAGCCGACGTTGGCCACCGAGATGGGCGACCTGCAGGAGCGCATTACCTCCACGGACAAGGGTTCCATCACCTCCGTGCAGGCCGTGTACGTTCCCGCTGACGACCTGACCGACCCCGCGCCGGCCACGACGTTCACCCACCTGGACGCCAAGACGGTTCTGTCCCGCTCCATCGCCGAGCTGGGCATCTACC
>DXCU01000009.1 GCA_019115845.1 Candidatus Rubneribacter avistercoris
GGTTTTTGCGAAACCCCCTGCGGGGGGGGGGCTTTCTTCGCCTATAATCGCGTGGCGCGCGCTCCGCTCATCCGTCTTATCTCTTGCTGACAAGGTGGGCGGCGAAAAGCGTTTTCGGCGTGCTCTCGGGAGACGGCGCGCTTTTGGGCGAATGGGCGGCAGGAGGGTGGTTTCGTGTACCGGGTTGCGATAGTCGAAGATGAGGCCGATCAGGCCGATGCGCTTCGCCGCATGATGGAACGCTCCCGCTGGGGCGAACGGTTCGAGTTCGTTCATGCCGCCGATGCCGCCTCGCTCAAGGAGCTGCTTTCCGAAGGTTCTCGTCTGGACATCCTGATGATGGACATCGAGCTGGGTTCCAGGGGTGAGAACGGCATCGAACTGGTGAAACGGTGCTTTCCTGAAGGATGCGGCACGCAGGTGATATACGTTACCGGATTCGTCGAGTACTGCACAAGCGTGTATCGGACGGAGCACGTGTATTTTCTGACGAAGCCCGTCTCGCAGTCCGATCTAGACGATGCGCTGGATCGGGCGGTTGTGCGCTTGCAAGCGGTCGGTGGCAGGTCGATAGAGGTTCGCTTCGGTGGCACGACTTCGCTTGTGAGGCCCGATGCCATAGAGTACGTCGAAAGCGACAAGCGCAAGATACGCATCCATGTGGGACGGGACAGTTTGGAGATGTATGGGACGCTCTCTTCCTTTTCCGAGCAACTTCCCGCTTCGTTCTTCTCCTGCCACAAGAGTTTTCTCGTGAATATGGATCGCATCGTGGAGTTGAGGGCGAACGAGGTGGTGCTTGCTTCGGGTGCCGTCGTTCCGGTGAGCCAGAAAAGGCGCAGGCTCTTGCGAGAGGCGTTTCATGCGCACCTTCGCTCGAGGCTTTGATCGAGCGGGCTCGCCATGTCCGATGTCTGCATCGACATCATCGGGGTGGTTCCCGTGCAAATGGTGTTCGCCTACGCCCTTTCGCGCATGCTGGCCATCCGCAGCCTTCCCGTGTACTGGGCGCTTGAGGTGTCCTTGGTCGTTCTGCTCGCGTGTCTTCGTCCGGGTATGAATGCCGAGGTGAGGCTGGTGATGTCGCTGCCGTTGGTGCTCGTCCCTCTTTTTCTGTCAGAAGGGAGCCTGTCGCGGAGGATCGTCATCGTGGCCCTTGCCCATTTGGTGCTCTTTTCCGCGGAGCTGCCCGGCGGGGCGCTGTGGGTGGCGCTGACGGGCGCTCCGGTTGCGAGCTACGACGAGGTGCGTGCCCACTTCGATGCGTTCGCGATAACGCATGCGGCCCATCTTGCTTTGCTGATTCCGCTCCTCATGGCGTTGAAGCGGGTTTTCGATCGTTTTGCCGTGGGGGCCGACGAGCGAAGAAGCGGCGCATGGCTGCCCGTTTTATTCACGTGTACCCAGTTCGTTCTCGTGAACATCATGATCCTTCTGCCGCTTGGCTTTATCGGGCAGTCTTTGCGCTATTACGCTGCCGGAGTGCTGCTGTCGCTCGCCTGCCTTGTTGCCGACCTGTGCTTGTTCCTTTCATTCGACCGGTACGCCCAGAAGCGGAGCGATGATGCGAGGGCGTCGTTGCTGGAGAGTCGGCTTGACGGATGCTTGGCGCAATGCGAGAAGTTCGTCGAAAATATCGAAAGGACGGCGAAGCTGCGCCATGATGTGGGCAACCACGTACAGGTGGTGCTTGCGCTGTCGGAGCGGGGGAGGTTCCAGGATGCGCGCGAGCATCTTCGGCTCGTGAGTGACGCGTTTGAATCTGCCGGGAGCGAGGGGGGTCGTTCATGAGCGCGCGGATGGCCGTTTCGGTTCTCGTCATGCTGCTTTTGTGCGGAGTTACGGTCGTGCTGGCCCGACGGTTTCGCGACGTGCCGCCAGCGCGCGTTTTGGTCAACCTGCTATTTCCATTCAGTCAGATATGCATCGTCGCCTTCCTGCTGTTCTATTCCCTCAAGTACGATCTGCCGGATTGGATGTTCGCCATCGTTGCGGTGGTCGGTGCGCTGTGCGGGCCGGCCGACCTGGCGCTGTTCAAAGCCTTGCGCGAAGCGGAGGAGCGGGATGCGTCTCGCGAGCGGGTTCGCCTGTTGGAGGAGCAGGTGCGGTCGCAGGAGGCCTATCTGGATAGGCTTTTCGCCGACATGGGCGAGGCTCGGCGCGTTCGCGAGGCCATTGCCGTCGAGCTTGAGGCGGTTGACGAGCTTTTGGGCAAGCGGGAGGCAGAGGGGGTTTCGCAGGGGCTTATGCGCGTGGTCGGCATCATGGACGCGACAAGGAAGAGCTTTTGCTCGCATCGCGTAGTCGACGCCCTGGTGTCCATGAAGGTGGATGTTTGCAAGGATGCCGGCATCGAGACGGAAGTGGATGTGAGGCTTTCTGACGACGTCCCCTTCTCAAGCGTCGAATTGTGCGCCGTGTTCTCGAATCTATTCGACAATGCTATCGACGCATGTCAAAAGGTGCCCGAAGAGAGGCGTTTCATCACGTTGAGGGCCCGTTTGGATGCGGGGCATCTTGTGGTGCGCATGGAGAACGGATGCGTTGCCTCAACGGGCGGGAAGAAGCGTCCGTTGCGGCAGAGGGCGGGTTTGGCCGAGCATGGATGGGGGTTGGACATCCTCGAGACGATGGCTCGGCGATACGAGGGAAGCTTTCAGGCGCAGCAGAGCGACGGCGTGTTCTCGACGACGGTGATTTTGAGGGCGGGAGCGGTCGAGGGGGACGGCTGCAAAACGCAGCGGTGAGGGCGCGTTTCCGAGGAGCGACTGTCAAAGGCGCGATCAGTTATTACGTGAAACTGGTCAGTTGTGCAACCTTGCTTGTGACCGATTTTTGCGATGGGTATTCTTCATCTGCTGGGAAGGTGTCAAGTCGGAGCGTGAAAGTACGCCTACGACGTTAATTGACTGACGACGACGGTGGAAGGATCGAAAATGCCAAAGTTCAAGCAGCCTCTATCTCAGAATCCGTTTCATCGGTGGGGCGTCAGCATTGGTGGGGCGGCCAATGCCGATCCTGAGGATCTTGTAGGATTTCTAGCCAACATTGTCACCGGCTATATGAAAGACAACTTCGGCATGAGCGTGGATGCTTCCAAGGTCGATATTACTGTGGGCGGACTCTTGAGCAGCAAGACTTTTCCTGGCGTTGAGTTTTCTTTCGTCGGGCATACGAATTGGGCTCGCTATCTCGTTGGCGTTAGCAAAACCGCCGCGGTTCTGACGGTCGATGTAGTTCAGCGGGGTACGCCCTCTTCGGCGATGCAGCGGCTGAACTCTGCCGAAAGAAAGGGAATGTTTTCCATCTCCGGCGCTTTGCAGAAGGCCATAACGAACCAAAACGCCGTTGAGGAGGAGAGCATGAATTACACCGCCCTTCTTCAGACGATCCAGCAGGCCGTTGAGAGTTGGAGCGAATAATTCACATCCGATACTGCGGGAAACGGGGCAGCGTATGCCCAAATGAAAGGTTTGTTTGATATGCAGGATCTCGATGCCTTTGTTAGGTCGCTTGAGGGAAAAACCGCTTCTGAGCTTGTCGAGCTAGGCAAGTCTTTCGGTAATGGCGGCGATGAAACCGATGATGAGCTAATGAGGGAGATGAAATGCTTCGAGCGCGCCGCAAGCTTGGGCGATGCCGAAGGGAAATACAGGCTGGGTTGGTTCTACATTGGCACGGTTGATTTCGTTCCCGAACAGCCCGAGTTGGCGGCGCGTCTTTATGCCGAGGCGTATGAGGGTGGATATAAATACGCGCCCGGACGGTTGGGATATGCCGTGCTCACCGGTTACGGGGTCGAGAAGAACGACTATCGAGCGGAATCGCTGCTTCGAGAAGGGGCCGACAACGGTGATTTGTGGGCGTTGTTCAATTTGATCGGGCTTTATTTCCGTTCAGATAGTCCCCTTCGCGACGATGATAAGTACTTCGCTGCGGTAAGCGAACTTGCCCATGCGGCCGTCGAACCTGATGATGACGAGTATTTGTTGTATGTTTCCGCAGCGCAGCGCTATCTCTCGGATTGCTATTTCAAAGGCATTGGCGTTCCTCCGGATTTCGATGAGGGAATCAAGTGGCTCAAACTTGCTGTTGAACATGGCGATTCAATTGCCGGTAAAAGGCTTGGAAAGCGCTATATGGATGGCGATGGCGTTCCGAGGGATGGAGCGAAAGCCAAGGAGGTCTTCGAGGCGATTGTCCCGTTCGATGAATACGATGAAACTGCCGCTTACGCGAAGTACTACATCGGATTGCTTTACGAGACGGGTAACGGAGTCGGTCAAGATTCCGCAAGAGCGGAGGCGTACTACAAAGAGGCGGTTGGCACGGGTTTGGAGTGTCCGGAGGCGTGGGCTAAATACGGCACGTATCTTGTTAACAGATCGGCGAGCCCTCAAGAAGGTGAAGCTGGACGGGCTCTGATCAGACGAGCTGCCGATGCTGGCGAAGAGAGTGCGATAAGGGCCGTTGGGCGGTTTGGCGGCGCTTTGCCTTGTCTGCAAGAGCGGAAGCAATTGCAGCCGTCTTTCAAAGATCTCAACGATCCCGACCTCATCGAAGACGATATCGATGTCGATCAGATAATCGATTTCGCTTACGCCTATTGGTACGGAGTCGGTTGTTCCGTTGATCACGACAGGGCATATGGGCTGCTTCTCACGCTTGTCAACAGAGATCCTGGTGGCGTCTTCGGTGGGGATGACAAGCGGCTTGCAAGCATGATGAGGGACCATGTGCTTGAAGGCGGGCGCGACGAATCTGGACGAGATGCCGAGCTTTGGGATGCCGTGGCCAGAGGGGACATGCAAGTTCTGAATGACCATGTGCATGAAAGCATCGGGGAGGATGCGGCACAAAATGTGGCTCATCTCGGTCAAGCTATGTTTTGGGCCGATATCGCAGCCAATCACATCAACAATGTTTGGGCCGGAAAGATTGCGATCTTGGCTTTTCTCTTTCAGGCTCAAGTGATGGATTTTGCCGGTGTGGGCGATGGCGAAATTAGGGCGGCGAGAACTGCGTTGAAATGGACGGGACGTTATCTCGATGATGGCATTCTCAATTTTATGAGTCCAAATGCTCGAGATGATCTTGCTTCCCTGCGGCAGCAACTTCAAGAATGGGACGTCGATGCCTGGTTCTACAGGGCAAGAGGGTTTTTCAGAATGCTGCAGAGTTTGGAGGAAGACGATCCGATGCGTCCTATAGCGAGGCAGAGGGCTATAGCTGCGGCATCTGACGGCTATGCGCATGGAAGCGTTGCAGCGGGGGCTCTCAAGGCGAAGATAATGGCGCAATCGAGCGAATCTGATGAGGAATTTGCGGCGGTCGCCGCATATGCCGATAGTCTGCTTTCGTCTGGAGCGGAGGCGGCGTTGGCCGAAATCGACCGTCGCGATCAGGGTCCATCTCGACTAGATCTAGGCGATGGCGTTCTTTACATGGCGGGGTCGAGGTACGTGACGGGACCCGCTAAGAATCTCAACAAAGCGCACGATCTCTTTGAGCTGGGTGCTGGCCGGGGATACGAATTATGCAAAGCGGAACTCGCCCATTTTAAAAAGAAGATGTTCGGCGGTTGGTCATATGCGTAAGGTTGTTAGGCGCATTGACGGAAAAGGCAAAGGGGCAGGAAATGGCCAAGTGCGAGAAATGCGGCGGTACGGGCTATGTTCAAGATGGCCACGGGAGAAAGATCGAATGCGATAAATGCGGTGGAGAGGGTAAAAAGCGCGACGGAAAGAAAGGCTACTAGGGTTCTGCGGTTCGCATGGTGGAAGGTGCGCGTGGATGGACTACAAAGAATCGAGATACAACCATTCCGGTATGGTGGGCGATCAGGTCTTTTTGTACAACTTGGTCACGTCTTCCGTTGCGGTGATCGGCAAATCCGAATATGCGCAAGTTAAAGATTGTGTCTTTTCCGATTCCGACCTCGTGCGAACCTCGGTTGAAAACGGGTTCATTGTCCCCGCAGATGAAGACGAGGTCGAGAAGGTTCTGGCAATCCAGCGGATGAATAACTATTCGACGCGATTCGCCGGCTTCCAGATTCTGCCGACTACCGCCTGCAATGCTCGGTGCTTTTATTGTTACGAACAGTCGTATAAGCCCGTTTGCATGAAAAGTGGCGTTGCCGAAGCGGTTCCTGCTTTCATCGAGAGCTACATGGATATGGTCGACGATGTCCATGTGACGTGGTTCGGTGGCGAGCCCATGCTCGAACTCGATAGAATCCTTGATTTGTCCAAAAAGTTGATGGATTCGGCAGAGAGGCATGGCGTTGGATATACGTCTGACATGATAACGAACGCCACCTTGGCCACCCCGGACGCTGTTCGTATGCTGGTTCACGATTGCAAAGTCTCGCAGGTTCAGATCACGCTAGACGGATTGGCCGAGGAGCATCAGCGCAGGAAAGCCTACCTAACCGAAAGCATAACCTTCGATACCGTTCTAGCTGCGATGGATGCCTTCGTTGACCAGGGAGCGAAGCTTCTTATACGCCTCAACATGGACAAGGGGAATTATAAGGATTGCCTAGAGCTGATTCCCCTTCTGGGCGAACGATACAGGGGCCTCGACACGGTGATGCTTTATGCTGCTCCGCTGTACGGAAGCGGCAATGTGGAAGATTTCTACACGGAAGCGGATCTCAACGAGGCGTACAAGGCGATCTTTCGCGCAATGATCGATGCTGGTTTCATACAGACACTTGACGGGTTGCCGCTCAATTTCAACAACGCTACGTGTTCGGCTCGAATGATCAACAATTTTGTGATCGATCCGTCTGGCGATGTTTTCAAGTGCGAGCACCTTCTTGCCGAGGCTGCCCAGCGTATCGGAAACGTATTCGAAGGAGTGCTCTTCAACGAGGCTTTGGCTCAGTGGGCGTCGCCCGACGTTCCCCGGAAGTGCAGGGAATGCAGTTTTCTTCCGAGTTGCCAAGCGGGATGTTATGCCGCCGAGGCGCTCGATTTTGGCTTGAAGCGCTGCCCTCATATCGCGTTCATTACAGATGCGATCATCGATGCTGCAGGCTATCTCTTGGGATGCGGATCCCATGCTGATAGGACGATTTCAAATGGGAGAAAGGATCGACGATGACTGTTATTCGTAAAGGCGCGGGCATCGGTTCCGCGAGGGCCTCTGCTTTTGCATCGGTAGCCGTCAAGCAGATGGCGCGCAGTGCGGGCATGGCACCTTGCGGGACGATCTGTCAACCTTACAGCGCGCAGCCCGGAACGCCATGCGGGTGCAAATGCATGATGTATTGCGCAGGCAAGTAATCGCTTGACGCGATCAAAGAGGCTGGCCCCGTGCGCGGAGATTCGTTCATGACGCTGCGTGCGGGGTTGCTCTATTTGTTGGGAATGGCCGATAGGGGATGATGGGATTGACGCTTGACCAAATAATCAATCGGCTCTCGAGCAGTGAGCTCGAAAGGCTCAAGAAGTGCGCGGAATACGGAATGTACGATGAGCTTTTTCAGCTTCTCAGGGCGTATGGATACGACGAAAGCGATACGCCTGCTTCGATAGGTCAAAAGGTAAAGCGACTTGTTCGATAAGGTCAAAAGATTCGGAGGATTATCATGGCCGACAACTGTCCCCGTTGCAACGGGAAAGGTGTTGTGAGAGTGAAGACCGCAGGCGGCGACAAGTTTGTCACCTGCCCCAATTGCAGTGGAACCGGGAAGGCCAAATAGAATGGATATCGCAATTGGGTTTGCGACCGATGTTTCTGGATGGTTCCAAGATACTGCGAATATGCACATTCCTGGATTGGTCGTTTTTGACAACTCATTTTCCTAATGAGACGAACGAAGGATGAGAAGGTGGATGCAGGATAGCGTCAGGGAAGTACTTGCATATTTGAAAACCGCTCGCGAACTGGAAATCGGCCTCATGAAGCTTGACAAGTTGGAGAAGCATTCCAATTGGAAGATTCTCCAACTGGAAGGTAAGGCATACCCAGAATTCCAACCCCCTAACGCGCGCATTGAGCAAGAAAGGGCTGACGCAAAATCGAAGGCGAGGGCCATAGGGGCCGTGTTCGGCGGCATTGCCGGTTTTGTGTTCGAGTTCGTTGAAGAGTGGCGCATCGTTGAGGCAAGCGGCAGTCCGCTTGCTTGGTTTGGCAATCTCGTTGTATTTGGCATGGCCGCTGCTACGTGCGCCGCCATCGGGGCCGGGATAGGCGCTCTGATTTCATGGGGCGTAGGTGCGATTGTCGGCGTGATCAGAAGCAACGCAAAGGAAGCTGAAAACAAGGTAGCGAAAGAGAAGTGGAAAGCAAAGGTGGCTCGAGCAAGAAAGGCCGATGCTGAGGCTGTTGCCGAGTTTCGTTCCAGTTCCTTGCCCATCTGCGAACTTCGAGTGTTGTATGAGCGGATGCTCAATGAGCACTATTCCGATGGTCCGATATATCGGAAGTATCAGACGCTGCCAGCCATATGCCAACTTTACGAATATTTCGATTCTGGGCGGTTTGCGAAATTGGCCGATGCCTACAATCAATACGAACTCGAAGTGCGTCTTGATCGCCTGATCGACAATTCTGAAAAAGCGTTGCAGGTGCTTTGCGAAATACGGGACAGCCAACGGCTTCTCTATGATGCGTTGCTGGATATTCGCGACAGCATAGATTCAGTCAACAAAAACATTGACAAGTGTTTTGAGGCCCTGAATGGCATAGCCTATTCGCAAGAAGTGTCTTCTATCTGTTTGCAGCAGACTGCCTTGGCAACAACCCTGCTATCGCAAATCGGCTTTTACAAGAACCGATACGAGCTTTCTCTGCCATTCCATATGTTCGAGGGAGCGTTGATTGGGATCAATGCGAGGCTTTTATCGCAAGCGCGTAGGATGAAGTGAGCGGTTCGCATGATTGGGATGGATCTGCGGACATCGTGGTATTCAGCTTGTCTATTCTCCTGAATGCTCCCGGTTTTTTTGGTGCTGGCTGTCGCTTGTTGGCACGGTGATTTCTGATCGCCGTCTGTATCGGTCTTGTCGTTTGCATTTGGTTTGCCTAGATGGTTTTCTGCGAGGAGACAAGGGCTTCAGGGCGTTCGCTTTTTCAAATGGCCGGTCTTTTCCGGCAAATCCGACTATGGTCGAAGCGCCTGATCGGAGGGAGTTCGGCTTAAGATCCGACGAACGTGGGTTTGCATCGATGGCGGTTTGGCAGAGGGTGGAACGTCGAAGTGCGGCAAAACCGATTCTTGTATTGATTTCTATCATATGATATATTTTACTCAATCACATGATTGATAGGAGTTTATCATGCCGCATGATCTTACCGCGCAGGACGTGAAGCGCATTCGGGAGAAATACGGGCTGACGCAGCAGGGGTTCGCCCGCTTGCTGGGGCTCGGCGAGGCGAGCGTGGTGCGCTACGAGAACGGGCAGAAGCCCAGCAAGGCGAACGCGAACCTCATACGCGCGGCGGACGACCCCGCTTTCATGAAGGGTTGCCTCGAGCGCGACGGCGAGCTGCTTTCCGCCGGCCAGCGTGAGAAGACCGAGAAGATCGTGTACGCGCTGATTTCCTTCGACGAGGACGGGGATGTTATGGATATCAACGAGATGTATGAGATCACGCTGCAGCAGGAAGTGCTGATCGAGCAGATTGCCCAGGTGATGGGCGACGTGTCACGCTTGCACACCGCCGCTCAGAAGAGGGGGGATGCGGTTTCTGTGGCGGTGTACGAGGATGTGATGAGGCAGCTTGCTTTGATTCGGCCAGGTGTCACTCGCCGGGAGAATTCAAATGAGCTCAAGCTGTCTGAAATCAGGGGTCAAATTGCATGTTTGAAGCGCCTTGCTGAAGGTCGAGAGGCGAGAGCGGCTTGATATGGGCAAGCTCGAAGACTATTCGGACAATGAATTCTGCGCGCAGTTGCGGTTGATTGTAAGCGCGCTTCTTGCGGACGTGTCGTGTGTTCCGACAGACCGTCCTCGCGCATTTCTGCTTGGAGGGCAGAGCGGCGCAGGAAAAACCACACTGCATCGATTGCTTCAGGATTCTCTTGACGGAAACGTGATCGTCGTCAACGGCGACGAATACCGCTCGCGGCACCCTCGGTTCCGCGAGATCGCCGACCGCTATGGCGTTGACGGCCCTGCGCATACGGCGGCGTGGGCGGGGCGCATGGTCGAAGCCGTTGTGGACGCGCTGTCCGTGATGGGCTACAACCTTGTGATCGAGGGGACGCTGCGCACGTCCGAAGTGCCGCTTAAAACGGCCGCGCTCTTGCGCGAGCGCGGCTATGCGGTTTCGCTCGCGCTCATGGCGGTGAAGCCGGAGATATCGCTTATCAGCTGCCAGCTGCGCTACGAGCAGATGCGCCTTGCGGGCACCGAGCCGCGCGCGGTGGACCCCGCGCACCACTTCGCCATCGTCGAGGCCATTGTCGGGAACTTGAAAGCTCTCGAGGATTCGGACCTGTTCGACGGCGTGAGCCTGTATTCTCGTAGCGAGCAGTGTCTGTTCAGCAGCACCAGCGACGAGGGGCGGGCGAGCGAAGCTCTCGAACGCATCCTGTTCGGGGAATGGACGGAGGAGGAGCGCGCCCATCTTGCCTATTTGGAGCAGCGTCTACGGGCCCTGCGCCGTTGCGATCCTGCCGAAGGGTAGCGTAGAGCAGGGTTGCGCGAGGCGCTTGCGAACTGCCTTGTGAATGCGGATTACTGTGGTCGGCGCGGATTGGTCGTCTTGAAAACGCCGGAGTACATTGAACTTGCGAACCCCGGTGGGTTTCGAGTCGATATGGACAAAGCCCTCGCAGGGGGAGTCTCCGATCCTCGCAACGCGACGATGGCGAAGATGTTCTCCCTTGTCGAGATAGGGGAGCGCGCGGGGAGTGGTCTTCCGAAAATCGTTGATGGATGGAGGGCGTGCGGTTTGTCGCAGCCCGTCATTGCGGAATCGTTCGATCCTGATCGCACGGTTTTAGTTTTGCCGCTTGAAAACCGGCGGCAAAAACCGGCGGCAAAAACCGGCGGCAAAAACCAGCAGAATAACGCGCGAGAAAGAGCAGGCGGTCGTCGAGCTTCTTTTGAGTGAGGGTTCGGCAAGGACGGGGGAGGTGGCAGCCTCGCTTGGCCTCGGGTTGTCGCGGACAAGGGAGGTTCTTTCGGGCATGGTGGCCAAGGGTCTTGTTGTTTCCGAAGGGACAGGGCGCGCCCGCGCGTATCGATTGTCCGATGACGAACTGACTCGAGGGACGTGATGCGCCGCTTGCTCCGTTCGGCCTACAACTCGTTGGTTCTCGCCGCTCTTGGTCGCCACTGCGTCGGCGCTCGTGTTTGCCGGCATCTTCGTGATGCGCTTCGCCTTCTACATGATGCACATGACCTACGGGATCAGCCTGTAGCGCGCTGCTCTTGCGCGATGTGCTACGCTTGCGGGACGGTTTCCGAGGAAAGGCAAAGCATGCGCATCATCATATCGCCGGCTAAGAAAATGAACGTGGTGGACGACGCGTTCGGGTGGCGCGAGTTGCCGATGTTCGCGAACGAGGCCGCGCGGCTGGCCGACGCGGTGCGGGCGCTCTCCTACGAGGAGGCGAAGGCGCTTTGGCAGTGCAGCGACGCGCTCGCCGAGCTCAACTTCGAGCGCTTCCGCACGATGGATGTGCGCGGCGATGCGGCTGCGCTCACGCCGGCGGTGCTCGCGTACGAGGGCATCCAGTACCAGCACCTGGCACCGGGCGTGATGACGGCCGATCAGCTGGACTACCTGCAGCGGCACCTCCGCATCCTGTCGGGCTTCTACGGCGTGCTGCGCCCCTTCGACGGCGTGGTGCCCTATCGCCTCGAGATGCAGGCCAAGCTGGCGGTGGACGGCGCGCGCGATCTGTACGGGTTCTGGGGCGACGCGCTGTATCGGGCGATCGCCGCCGAGACGGACGTCATCGTGAACCTGGCATCGGTCGAGTACGCGAAGGCGGTCGTGCCCTATGCTGCGCGTGCGGGTTGCCGCGTGGTCACCTGCCTGTTCGGCAGCGTTGACGGGCGCGGCCGTTTCGTGCAGCGCGCCACCGCCGCGAAGGCCGCGCGCGGCTCCATGGTGCGCTGGTGCGCCGAACGCGGTATCGGGCGCGTCGACGACCTGCGCGCTTTCGACGTGGGCGGCTACGCGTACGACGGGGAGCGCTCGGATGCCGACACGCTGATGTTCGTGCAAGGGTGACTTCCTTCAAGCGTGTGCGCGTGGTATCATGCAATTAGCATGAAAAACGGATGCTGATAGGAGGAATGCATGCCCGCGTTGCAGGTGAAGGATTTCCCGAGCGACTTGTACGACCAGCTGCGCGAATGCGCGGCGGCTCAGGACCGCAGCATCTCCCAGCAAACCGTCCACGTGCTGCGCGAGTACTTGCGCGCGTATCGCCAAGGAGGTGGGTCTGCTAGCTGGGTCGTGCGTCCTGTTGTCGAAAGGCCCGATGCGGTTCCTCGGACGAGTGGTCGAACTGCGGAAACTCCTGAAGAGCGTGCGGAGCGACGCAGGAAACTGTTCGAGCGAATCGACGCGCTTCCGAAGTTCGAGGTTCCCGACGATTTTCCCGAGCCGGCGGAGATCGTGCGCCAGATGCGCGAGGAGCACGATGATCGCATCGTTCCCGAATTGAGTCACATCCGATGATCGTGCTCGATTGCAGTGCGGCGGTGGAAATGGTGCGGGGCACTTCGCGCGGCTATGGTTTTCGCTGCCTGATGCTGAAAGACGAACACGTTGTCGCCTCTGAGCTGCTTCGTGCAGAGGTGCGTAATGCGTTTTGGAAGTATACACGTGCTGGATTGCTCTCCGTCGAGGATGCCGAGGCGCATATAACGGAAGCGCTCGGCCTCGTTGACGAATTCGTCCCCCTCGAGGAGAACGCTGCGGAGTCGTTTGCCGAGGCGGTGCGGCAGAGCCATCCGGTGTACGACCTGTTCTACGTCACGCTTGCTCGGCGCAACGCGGCAACCCTGCTCACCGCCGACAAGAAGCTCGTCGCCCTCTGCGAGCACATGGGCGTGAACTGCGTGTGCGAGGTGGAGTTTTGACGCTTCGCTTCACGCCGTCCAATCATTATAATGGGAGCATTCGCGAAGCAAGCCTTCCGCGCGGACGCGCGCGAGGGCACTGCGCATGCGGGGGATTTTCGCGTGCGCACGAACCTGACGAGGACAGACCATGACCATGAAACAGTACAACCCGCACGAGATCGAGCCCCGCTGGCAGAAGGAATGGGCGGCCGCCGACCTGTACAAGGTGACCGAGGACGCCTCCAAGCCGAAGCGCTACGTGCTGGAAATGTTCCCGTACCCCTCGGGCGACATCCACATGGGCCACGTGCGCAACTACACCATCGGCGACGTGATCGCGCGCTACTCGAAGATGCGCGGCTTCGACGTGCTGCACCCGATGGGCTGGGACGCGTTCGGCCTGCCCGCCGAGAACGCGGCCATCAAGCACAACAGCCATCCGGCGAAGTGGACCTACGCCAACATCGACACGCAGAAGGCCAGCTTCAAGCGCATGGGCTTCAGCTACGACTGGGACCGCACCGTGGTGGCATGCGACCCCGAGTACTACCGCTGGGGCCAGTGGATCTTCCTGCAGTTTTGGAAGCGCGGGCTGGTGGAGCGCCGCAACAGCCCGGTGAACTGGTGTCCGAACTGCCAGACCGTGCTGGCGAACGAGCAGGTCACCGAGGGCGAGTGCTGGCGCTGCCACGGCGAGGTGGAGAAGCGCGACCTCACGCAGTGGTACTTCAAGATCACCGACTACGCGCAGGAGCTGCTCGACGACCTCGACCAGCTGGACGGCTGGCCCGAGCGCGTGAAGCAGATGCAAGCGAACTGGATCGGCCGCAGCGAGGGCGCGGAAGTGGACTTCACCTTGGTTCCGCGTGATGATAAACAGGTTGTTCGTAACGTCAGCGAGGGCGCTTCTGAGGGCGAAGATTGCAGCGAAAGTCTGACGAAGCGTGCTTCTGCACGTGAGGAAGGCTTGGAGCCGCAAGATTCACCCTCAGAAGTGGCCGCAGCGTCGACTTGTCCGTCGGCTGATAAGCCGACGGAACAGACAATAACCGTGTTCACCACGCGTCCCGACACGTTGTTCGGTTGCTCGTTCTTCCTGCTGGCGCCGGAGTACCCGGGGCTTATGGACCTCGTGGCCGGCACCGAGTACGAGGCCGCCGTGCGCGAGGTGGTGGAGCAGGCCGCCAAGGTGAGCGCCGTTGAGCGCGCGCAGGGCGACCGCGAGAAGCACGGCGCGTTCACCGGGCGCTACATGGTGAACCCCATCAACGGCGAAAAGGTGCCCGTGTGGGTGGCCGACTACATCGTGAGCGACTACGGCACCGGCGCGGTCATGGCCGTGCCGTGCGGCGACCAGCGCGACTTCGAGTTCGCGCGCAAGTACGACCTGCCCATCATCCCCATCATCTTAGGGCAGGACGATCCGCTGTTCCCGCAGCTTGCCGGCGTGCAGGAGCGCCGCGTGACAAGCGTTGACTGGGATCGTGCCTACGACGCGGAGGGCGTGCTGGTGCAGTCCGGCAAGTACACCGGCCTTACGGGCGGCAAGCACAGCCCGGCCGTGGACGCCATCATCGCCGACTTGGAGGCTGCGGGCAAGGGCCGCAAGAAGGTGGAGTTCCGCTTGCGCGACTGGCTCATCAGCCGCCAGCGCTACTGGGGCAATCCTATCCCGGCCATTCATTGCCCGGAATGCGGCTTGGTGCCCGTGCCGGAGGAGGACCTGCCGGTGCGGCTGCCGGAGGACATCGACCTCGCGGCGGGCGAGACGCTTGCCACGCATGAGGCGTTCGCGCAGTGCACGTGCCCGCAATGCGGCGGCCCTGCGCGGCGCGAGACAGACACCATGGACACGTTCACGTGCTCTAGCTGGTATTACCTGCGCTACACCGACCCGCATAACGATATCGCGCCGTTTGCGCCCGAAAAGGCGAACCGCTGGATGCCGGTGGACCAGTACATCGGCGGCATCGAACACGCCATCCTGCATCTTTTGTACAGCCGCTTCTTCACGAAGGTGCTGCGCGACATGGGGATGCTTGACGTGGACGAGCCGTTTGCGAACCTGCTGTGCCAAGGCATGGTGAAAGACGAGCACGGCGAGACGATGAGCAAGTCGAAAGGCAACGTCATTGCGCCCGAGGACATGATCGCCGAATACGGCGCCGATGCCGTGCGCGCCTACATCCTGTTCATGGCCCCGCCCGACAAGGACCTCTTGTGGGACGAGGGCGGCTTGGCCGGCATCTACAAGTTCATGAACCGCGCGTGGCGCATCGTGTGCGACCTTGCGGGCGCAGCTGACGAGGACACCCTGTTCGCGGGTGCCGAGTCCTCCGTGGAGGCGGCGCACAAAGCGTCGAAAGCGGTGCTGCGCGAGCGCCATCGCGTGGTGGGCAAGGTGGTTGACGACTTCGACCGCAACAACTTCAACACGGCCATCGCCGCCATCATGGAGCTGTGCAACGCGACAAGCGAATACCTGCGCACGGTGCCGCTTGCCGCTCGTCGCTCGTGCGATCACGCGCAGGCGTTCGACATCGATCTGGCCGAGACCATTGTGAAGCTGCTGGCGCCCATCGCGCCGCACTGGGCCGAGGAGCTGTGGCAGGGCGTGTTGGGCCACGGAGATTCGGTGCACGTGCAGCCGTGGCCCGAGTTTGACCCCGAGCAGGCCAAAGCCGACGAGGTGGAGCTGGCAGTGCAGGTGAACGGCAAGGTGAAGGCGCGCATCACCGTGGCCGCCGACGCCGCCGAGGACGACGTGAGGGCTGCGGGCCTTGCCGCCGTGGAGGCCGCGCTTGCCGGCAAGGACGTGAAGAAGGTCGTCGTGGTCCCCGGCCGCCTGGTGAACATCGTCGCGAAGTAAGCGCACGCATCGTACGCACTACACGCAAAGAAACCGGCCTGCATTCAAAAACTTGCAGGCCGGTTCTCTTAGTGCGTTCTTGCAATTTTCAGTTGAGCCTCATATGATCACACCTCTTTTTTCGGCGAGGCTGGTTATATCGGCAACCAGGTATTCTTCTCCTAACGTGTGCAGCACGTCGTAGAATGGCACGATGTATTCGGAGACAATATTCGCATTATCGAGCAGGCGAAACGTTTCCGAAGGAGTTTTTTGCCAGCTTTCGGCAACGCGGTGGATGAGAAAGACGCTGAAGTCTATTTCGCGAGCTGTCCGTTCGGTCATGCTGGCCTCCTGGGCGGTTTGGCGGCATTGGGTCGCCTGCCTCTGTGCGCAACGATGCTCGGCGTGGTTCACCCAAAATACTCTTGAACAAGACCGTTGTAAAGCTTTTGCCGCTTTTCGATTTGCTGCTGAGCGGCAGATCGCTAAGAGCCTGGTAGGTCGCGGACAAGCTGGCCGGGGTGCTTGGGATGCAAAACGTTTGGGACTGCGAGCGCTTGTTGCATGTGAGCGTATCGGCAAGGGTTCCCTCTGCTGGATCGCCGTTGACATGAGTCGGGACGCCTTGCTGCGCGAAGTCTCGCAGGCATCTCGGAGGGTCTGTCCGTTGGGCGCGTTGGGCGGGACCCTCCGAGGTGCCCGATCAGGCGGCCTGGGGTTCGGTGGACGGGGCCTCGTCAGCGGTAGTTTGGCAGAGGGAGGGGCTTCTCCCTGTTAGACCAAGATTGGCACGGACCCGCCGGGGGCGCCTCCGGCGGGGCCGCGTCAATCTTGGTTCAACAGGGAGAGCGCGCCCGCGCGGCGAGAATTCACCGAAGTCGGAAGGTCTGGCCGCCCGCGCGCCTTCCCCGTCGTTGCCGCAGAACCGCCGACCTGGTGCTTTCCCGACGAGAACAGGATGCTCGCAACGCAATCTTTCCGACTTCGGCGAATTCTCGCCACCGGAGGCCGTTTTTTGCCAAACCACCGTCGACCTTCCGGGCCCTCCCGCATGCGGCGGACGGCCCGCGGGGCGAGGCCCCATGCGGCGGGCCGGCTCATCCTGCGCCGACGGCGGTTCAACGGTGATCGAAAGAATCATGGACAAAACAGGCCCTCATCCACACGGATTCGAGCGGAATCGGCTCGATCCGGACCCCTTTCAAGGAGGCGCGCGGAAAGGCCGCGCGTTTCCCCAGGTAGGCAGCTCGCGGTTTTGGTTATCCTCTTTTGAGGATGTGGATTAGGGGCCGTTTTGTCCAGAAGGGCCGCCGTCCGCTGTTAAACCAGGATTGGCAGAGGCCAGGCCGGTTCGCCGGGCAAAATCCTACTCGTCAGGCGGAAAGAGCCTTGCCCGGCGCCCGACCAGGGAAGGCCCGGCCCGAGATTCGGCAAACACGGTCCGCGTCAACGCTGGTTTAACAGCGGGAGAGGCTCCGGATGGCGAGAAATCACCGAAGTCGGAAGGTTGGGCGGCACGTGGAGCGCTGACGAACGCTTTCGCTCAAGAAAAGGCCAGGTCACGGTTTGTCGAAATTTCTCTCCGTGCGTTGTTGATGGCGTTGAGCTTCCGATTTCGGTGATTTCTCGCCACAGGGAGGTGCTCGGAGGGGACTCAGGGGAAGCGCGCGGGGAAGG